>NZ_JAPFCE010000022.1:0-72873 GCF_026240895.1 Pseudomonas sp. DCB_AW | reverse complement strand
TCAAATGACTATGTGATTTCTCGCATGGTCACTTGTGATGCTGATAATCTTTGTGACTATCAGTCCGTACTCACAAGCACCCACACGAATTGCTTGATTCAATTTGTTAAAGAGCGTTTGGTTAAGAACTTTTCGTCTCAACCGAGGCGCGCATTCTACGCTTTCCTCAGAGCCTGTCAAGCGTTTATTTTGAAGTTTTTCGCGAGAAACTCGTTTAGCTTCAAACACTTGGCTCGCTGCGATCTCTCGTAGCGGGAGGCGAATCATACAGCGTTTAGAAGCGCTGTCAACCACCATTTCAACCGCTGACGATCTTTCGATCGAAGCCCTTTCAACACTACCTGAATCGATTAACTCGTTGATACTCAAGGAGTTTCTCGTTCCAATCACGCTGGAAGTGGGGCGCATTATAAGGGGATTCGAAACCCCGTCAACCTTTAATTTCAAAAGCGTGACATCTTGCCCTCTGCCCACGTAAGTGCGCACTATAGTGCACACCCCTACCCGCCCAAGGATCGCCGCGCAGAGATGAACACCCAACCCCGCAGCCTGGCCGCCACCCTCTTCCCTATCGGCCTGCTGCTGATCGCCATGGCATCCATACAGTCCGGTGCGTCACTGGCCAAAAGCATGTTCCCCATCATCGGCGCCCAAGGCACCACAGCCCTGCGCCTGATCTTCGCCAGTATCATCATGCTGCTCATACTGCGCCCATGGCGCGTCCGCATGACCGCCACCACTCTGCGCAATGTCATCATCTATGGCATGGCACTTGGGGGCATGAACTTCCTCTTCTATATGGCACTACAAACAGTACCCATCGGTATCGCCGTGGCACTGGAGTTCACAGGGCCACTGGCGGTGGCGATCTTCTCCTCGCGCCGCCCTATCGACTTTCTCTGGATCGCGATGGCGATCGCCGGGCTGCTACTGTTGCTGCCAGCAGGCGATGGCGGCCAGGCTCTGGACCCGGTAGGTGCTGCGTATGCCTTGGGTGCGGGGGTGTGCTGGGCGCTTTATATCCTGTTCGGGCAGCGCGCCGGTGCCGAACACGGCATCCAGAGCGCCGCACTCGGCGTCGTGGTCGCCGCGCTGTTCGTTGCCCCCATCGGGGTGATTCATGCCGGCAGCGCACTGCTCACCCCAGCGGTCATTCCGATGGCACTGGGTGTCGCGATACTGTCCACCGCCCTGCCCTATAGCCTGGAAATGGTTGCCCTGACCCGCATGCCTGCACGCACCTTCGGCACCCTGATGAGCATCGAGCCGGCGTTTGGCGCACTTTCAGGCCTTCTGTTCCTCGGCGAGGTATTGAGCACCACCCAATGGCTCGCGATTCTCGCCATCATCGTCGCGTCGGTAGGCACCACGTTGTCAATGCGCCAGACGCCAACCCCACCCGTCGCCGCAGACTGATATGAGAACTATTTTCATTTGAGACGGGATTAGTGATTGTAGCGGCCCGTCTCGCTGATTAAGCTGTCACACAGAATCAATAACTTTACGCGATCTGGTGGACCGAAGACGGACGCTGGGGATTTTCAGGAAGACAGCAGTGACAACGACAGGGCCCGACAAATGATCCGCCCTGCATTTAAGGAAGGGAATGAAACGTATTTTGCTCATTCTGGCCATTTTGGCTATTGCTGGATGTGCCGCCACGGCCAAGACTGAGGTCAAAAAGGGGAAGAAAGGCCTGCATATCAATTGCTCCGGCCTCTCCTCATCGTGGGATAACTGCTACAGCAAGGCCGCCACCTCCTGCAGCACCCGCGGTTACAAAGTCATTGCTCGCTCCGGCGATACCGACGAAGAGCAAGGCGATTACCTGTTCGGTATCAATCCGGCTGGCTATACCAGCCGCAGCATGATCGTCATCTGCAAGTGATGACCACCAGGCATTGAGTTCAAAGGGGCAGCGCGAGCGCTGCCCTTTTTATTCGTCATCACAGCGGCGCGGTACGCGCCTGTAGCCATGCCAGCGCCTCGCCCTTCAACAGCGGCGCAAGACGCTCATGCACACTCGCGTGGTAACCGTTCAGCCACGCCAACTCTTCCTTGGCAAGCAACTCGGGCAACAGGCAGCGTGTGTCGATCGGGCAAAGCGTCAAGGTCTCGAAGTTCAGGAAATCGCCGAACACACTCTTGCCCGCTTCCCGGCTAACCACCAGGTTCTCAATGCGCACGCCCCACTCACGCGGCCGGTAAGTACCCGGCTCGATCGAACTGATCATGCCCGCCTGCATGGCCGTTTGGGGCGTGGGCGCCGCCTGATAGGCAATCACCTGCGGCCCTTCGTGTACGTTCATGAAGTAACCCACGCCATGGCCGGTGCCGTGGCCATAGTCCACCTGATCGGCCCAGATCGGTGCCCGGGCAATGGCATCGAGCAGCGGCGAGAGGATCCCGCGGGGGAAGGTGGCGCGCGATAGCGCAATCATGCCCTTGAGCACACGCGTGCAATCCTGCTTCTGCTCAAGCGTAGGGTTACCCACCGGCACCATCCGGGTAATGTCGGTAGTCCCCCCCAGGTACTGTCCCCCGGAATCTATCAGCAGTAAACCGTCACCTTCGATGACCGCATGCGATTGCTCGGTGGCGCGGTAATGAGGCATCGCGCCATTGCCATTAAAGGCGGCAATCGTCGAGAAACTCAACGACACGAAGTCTGGACGACGGGCACGGGCGGCGCTCAATCGCTCATCGACCGTCAGCTCGGTAATGACCTCATGGCCCAGAGCCCCCTCGAACCAGGCGAAAAATTCGCACAAGGCGGCGCCATCCTGCTCCATGGCCCGGCGAATATGCACAAGATCATCCTCACCCTTGCACGACTTGCTCAGCGTGGTGGGGTTGACCCCCTCGACCAGCTCAACGCCTGAGGCCAGGTTTTCCAGCAAACCGCAGGTGACACGCGCCGGGTCGAGCAACAGGCGACTGCCTGAAGGCACGGCGCCCAGGGCCTGACCGATTTCGGCATAGTCACGCACCTCAATGCCATCAACCGCCAACACTTGGCGCAGATGCTCATCGACCTTGTCCTGGCCCACGAACACCGTCGCCTGCTGCTGACTGATCAGGGCAAAGGAAACAAAGACTGGGTTGTAGGACACATCGCTGCCACGCAGATTGAAGAGCCAGGCGATGTCATCCAGGGTGGCTATGAAATGCCAGTCAGCGCCCTTGGCCTTCAAGGTCTCACGCAACTGGGCGAGTTTGTCTGCCCGGTTCTGCGTGGCATGCGGCGGCAAGTGTTGGTAGACCGGGTTGCTCGGCAGCCGCGGGCGCCCCTCCCAAACCTTGCCAAGCACGTCCTTGTCCGTCACCAGCCGCACATCCCGGGCCTTCAGACGCTCACCCAGCAAACGCGCCGACGTCAAGGCCATGACAGCACCGTCCACTGCCACGACACCCTGTGGCTCGACATGCTCACCCAGCCATTCCAGCGCGCCCGGCTTGCCTGGCAGCAGCTTCATCAGCTCGATGCCGCTGCCTGCCAGCTCATGCTCGGCCTGCTCCCAATAGCGGCTGTCAACCCAGAGCCCGGCAAACCCCGCCGTGACCACCAGCGTGCCGACCGACCCTTGGAAACCGGACAACCATTGGCGCCCCTGCCAGAAACCAGGCAGGTACTCGGAAAGATGAGGGTCGGCCGAGGGCACCAGCAGCGCATCGACCCCCTCTACGGCCATGGCCTGACGCACCCGCGCCAGGCGCTCCGGCACAGCTTGCTCTATCGTGGTCTGAACGTTCATGCGCACTCCTGCGAAAACATCTCTACTGATTTCAGACTATCGATAATGGTACAGCCACCCCTGCCCTGCAATCACGGCGACCGGCCTGCGGCATGCATTGCCCATCACGCCCTCTGCGATCAGGACATTTCCTACAGCAGAACCAGGACCACCGATCACATCCTGCTGAACTTCCCAAAAACCCCGGCTTCACACCAAGTACATTCATTGCAGACAGGCCACCCCCTATGCCCGCTGCCGGTGACGCGAAAACCGCCGTTGTGCTGCTCGACACCCGCCAGCACACGCCTGACCATGAACATGCTGTACACCTCAAGCTTGCCGATGGCCTGGCGCAACTGCTGGGTTGCGCACACGTGCATCTCGACCCGCCCTCCACGCCCAGCGACCGCTACTACTACCTGCCGACCGAAACGCTGATCGACCCGCAGCGCCATGCAGCCTTGGGCATCCGCACCGAACAGGACCTGTTCGGCGGGCTGGTCGCTTTTCCTTATATGGCGACCAAGGCGATTTCCCACCCGCTGCCGGCCGCCGCCAGCTTCCCCCCAGGCTGGACCGACGCCTTCGCCCTTCAGGCCAGTGATGCGTTGTTGCGTGGCTATACCGTATTCAGCAAGGCCGACGCTCGCAATGCCGCACACTTGCTCCTGCTTGATGGCCCTCTACGGATCAAGCCGGTGCTGGCCTGTGCCGGGCGGGGGCAGCAGGTCATCGACACACTGGATGCGCTGGAGCCGTTGCTGGCCGACATGGACGACCAAGACCTGGCCGTCTGGGGGTTGGTGCTCGAAGAAGACCTGAGCGAGGTGCAGACCTTCAGTGTTGGCCAAGTGCGTGTCGCCGGCCTGACCTGTAGCTACCACGGCACTCAGCAACTGACGCACGACCACCAGGGCACAGAGGTCTATGGCGGTTCCGATCTGGTCGTAGTGCGCGGTGATTACCAGGCGTTGCTGCAACTGCCGTTGGAAGACCACCTGCGCCTGGCGATCAACCAAGCCATGGTCTACGAACGTGCCGCAGAGCAGCACTTCCCAGGCTTCGTGGCGTCAAGACGTAACTACGACATTGCCCGCGGCACCACCGCCCAAGGCCATGTACGCAGCGGCGTGCTTGAACAATCCTGGCGTCTGGGCGGTGCCAGCAGTGCAGAACTGCTGGCCCTGCAGGCCTTCGCCGCTGAGCCGACACTGCAGCGGGTGCGTGCTTCGACCCATGAAGTGTTCGGCACGCCCGACCTGCCCACTGACGCCACCCTCTTCTACCAAGGAATCGACAGTGAACTCGGACAACTCAGCAAATTTGCGCGGATTCGCGAACATGAGCATTCAGAGTGAGACCATTGAGCTGCACGTCGAGAACGACAGCATCGTCGGCACCCTGGTCAGCCCTGGCAGCAAGATGCCCGGCATACTCTTCGTCCACGGCTGGGGCGGTAGCCAGCAACGCGACCTGGCCCGCGCCCGGCACATTACCGGGCTGGGGTGCGTGTGCATGACCTTCGACTTGCGCGGGCATGAAAAGACCGAAAGCCAACGCCTGACCGTCACCCGCGAACAGAACCTCAACGACCTGCTGGCAGCCTACGACCGCCTGGTCAGTCACCCCAGCGTGGACAGCAACTCCATCGCCATCATTGGCAGCAGCTATGGCGGTTACCTGGCCACCTTGTTGACGCGGTTGCGGCCAGTAAGGTGGCTGGCCATGCGGGTGCCTGCCCTGTACTGGGACGATGAGTGGGAAACCCCCAAGCAAACCCTTGATCGACAGCGGCTGAACGCCTACCGCCAGCGCCAGCTTGGCCCGGCGGACAACCGCGCACTGGCCGCGTGCGCCGAATTCGGCGGCGATGTGTTACTGGTGGAGTCCGAACATGATGACTATGTACCCCACAGCACACTGATGAGCTACCGCTCGGCATTCATCAGCGCCCATTCGCTGACCCACCGCATCGTCGACGGTGCCGACCACGCGTTGTCCAGCGAAGAAAGCCAGAAAGCCTACAGCTCGATTCTCGCATCATGGATCAGCGAGATGGTCATTGGCGCACGCCTGGACCGCTACCCACACTACGCGCCCTGGTATGCCTAAGGCTCACCGACCTGGCAGTGCAGGCCACCGTCAGCATTGCGGACCAGGCTGCGCAGTGTCTGGTAGGCCGCGAAGTTGACGCCCCGCGCCTGGTGCTGGCACAACAGGTCGAGAAAGGGTTCTTCAACGAAACGGTCTGCGGCCGCCGCCCAGGCCTGGCGCGATTGCCATTGCAGGTACTGGAGGACCCGGCTGCCATCATCACTGGCCTGGATGCTCACGCCCTGCAAGCCCTCACAACCTGCGGCCAACGCTTCGCTGCGCACCACCAGGGCCTGGGCCAGCGCCACTTGCTGCAACGCAGGCACTTCGTATTCGATCATCTGGGTAAACCACAGAGAATGAGGCGTTGCCGTCATGAAAAGTCTCCTTGCTCCGGACGCCAATGGCGTGATGGTGAGCAGGGTAAAACCTCAAGTTAAGTCAAGGTCAAGTGTTTTTTGCTGCCGCACGAGCGGTCGCTGGCTCAACCTGAAACTGCAAAGCGTCGTCGATATTCACTGGGCGTCAAACCGGTGATGCGCTGAAACACTTTGCGGAAAGCGCCCGGGTCCTGATAACCCACACCCCAGGCGATCTGTTCGACATTGCGCCGGGTAAATTCCAGCAACCGACAGGCGCGCCCTACCCGTACTTGCTGGCAATACTCGGTCGGGCGTAAACCGGTGGCAGCCCGAAAGCGCCGTAGAAAGGTCCGCTCCTCAAGGCCTGCACAAGCGGCCATGGCGGCCAGGTCGGCATCCTGCCCACCATTGCCCTGTAACCAGTGCTGCACTTTGAGCACCGCCTCATCGCCATGGTCCAGGCGGGGGTTGAACAATGCCCCCGGCAACGGCGCCGCCACGGGTTCGACAGCCAGGTAGCGAGCCGTCTCGCGCGCCACCGTCGCCCCCATGAACCGCTCCAGCAGGCGCAAGCCCAGCTCGGTCCAGGCCATCAGCCCGGCCGACGTCATGATGTCACCGTCGTCCAGCAGCGGCTGGTTCGCCTCTACCTGCACCAGGGGAAAACGCTGTGCAAGCGCTTGCACGTAGTTCCAATGGGTACAGGCCGGGCGCCCGTCGAGCAGCCCACTGGCCGCGATAAAAAACACGCCGATGCACACCGACGCCAGCACCGTGCCGCGCCCGTGGAGCTGATTCAAGGGCAGGCGATGGCGCGCAAGCAGCTCAGCGTGTGGCGCCGAGTCCAGGCTTGGCGGAATGATCATCACCCTCAGCGCCGTGGCCGCCTCAGAGCCGCTATCCTCAACCCACTGCAACAACCCCGCTTCATCGACCTGCCAGTGGCTGACGCGGATCTGCGGCAGCTCGACAGCGCCCAACTCGGCGGCAACTCGGTTGGCCACCGTGAACAGGTCGGTCAGGCCATGCACGGCCGCACGCTGCGCCCCTGGGTAAAGCAGCAGGCCGATGTCCAGGCGCGCAGGGTTGTCAGTTTTTGCCCTCATTGTGTCGGTCGTGCCAATCCTCAGGTCGAAGCGCACAGCCTATAACTATCGTCATTCAACGACCACTGCCGCAGGAGGCAACATGAGCAAGCAAGCGCTGATCATCATCGACATCCAGAACGACTATTTCCCCGGTGGCAAATGGACCCTCGACGGCGCAGACCAGGCAGCCAACAACGCCGCCCGGCTGTTGGCGGCCGCGCGTGAGCGGGGCGACCTGGTGGTGCATGTGCGGCATGAGTTCGAAAGTGCCGATGCGCCGTTCTTCGCACCGGGCTCCCCCGGCGCGGCCATCCACGCCAAGGTGCAACCCAAGGCCGGTGAGCCGGTGGTGCTCAAGCACAAGGTCAACGCGTTTCTCGGTACCGACCTCAAACACACGCTGGACCAGCAAGGGGTCGAGGCACTGACCATCGTCGGCAGCATGAGCCACATGTGCATCGATGCAGCGACCCGCGCCGCCGCCGATTATGGCTACGACGTGACTGTGGCTCACGACGCCTGCGCGACCTTGCCGCTGGAGTTCGATGGCAAACAGGTACCGGCGGCCCATGTACACGACTCGGCAATGGCGGCCCTGGCGTTTGCCTACGCCAAGGTGGTGAAGACCGATGAGCTGCTCGGCAAATGATCGCGCCCCGCCTTTAAGGCGAGTTGTCAGATCACCACATTGCGCACAAAGCGCACCGCCACGGCGCCATCGTTGCGGTAGGCGTAGCGGCAGTTACTGGGGAAGACATGAAACTGGCCAACCTGCAGGCAATACTCGGCCTGCTCGATGACTAATGTGAGCTGCCCTTCGGCCACATAGATCTGCTCGCTCCAGCCATCGGCATCGGCCTCGCTGACATAGCACTCGCCCGGTGCCAGGGTCCACTCCCAGAGTTCGACCTCACGCCGGGCGGTGCTGCTACCCAGCAGCACTGCCTTGCTTTGCGGATGCTCACCGGCCCAGGCCAGTTCGTCGATGCGGCTGGGGTCGCGCCGCTCGGGCGCCTGGATCAACGTACTGAACGCCACCCCCAAGGCCTCGGCGATCAAATCGAGCGTAGTAAGGCTGACATTCTTCTCACCCGCCTCGATCGCCACCAACATGCGTCGGCTGACGCCAGAACGCTCGGCCAAGGCAGACTGGCTCATACCCGCTGCGTGACGCAGGCTGCGTACGTTGAGGCTAACATGCTGTAACACCGATGCCCGGTGCGTGGAATTTTTGTGCACTGTATTGCTCGCTGATCGTGACTGCGCAGTATACTGCCCACTTTGCGCAGATTGTGCGCCGCCCCCTCCGAGTGCGCAAGACCATGAGCCAGCCCACCTACAAGCCCAATACACGCGTTTCTTTGCGCCTGAGCAAAGCCGAACTGATGCTGGTGTTCATCACCATGCTGTGGGGTGGCACCTTCTTGCTGGTGCATAACGTGATGACGGTCAGCGGCCCGATGTTCTTCGTCGGCCTGCGCTTTGCTGCGGCGGCGTTGTTCGTTGGCGCGATCTCGGCACGCGCGCTGTCGGGGCTGACCTTTACCGAACTCAAGGCGGGCGTACTGATCGGCGTCTCGATCATGCTCGGCTACGGCTTGCAGACCATGGGCCTGCAAACCATCAGCAGCAGCCAGTCCGCGTTCATCACCGCGCTGTATGTACCCTTCGTGCCGTTGTTGCAATGGCTGGTGCTTGGCCGTCGCCCCGGCCTGATGCCGAGCCTCGGCATCTGCCTGGCATTCCTTGGCCTGATGTTGCTGGCAGGGCCGGAAGGCGGCAGCTTGCACTTCAGCGAAGGCGAGATGGTGACCCTGGTCAGCGCCATCGCCATCGCCGGCGAGATCATCCTGATCAGCCGCTATGCCGGCCAGGTCGATGTGCGCCGCGTGACCGTGGTGCAGCTGGCCACCGCGTCGTTGCTGTCATTCCTGATGATCGTGCCGACCCAGGAGCGCCTCCCCGACTTTTCCTGGCTGTTGGTGATGAGTGCGGTGGGGCTCGGCGCCATGAGCGCAGTGATCCAGCTGGCCATGAACTGGGCACAAAAGTCGGTTTCACCCACCCGCGCCACGCTGATCTATGCGGGCGAGCCTGTGTGGGCCGGGATCGTCGGGCGCATCGCCGGCGAGCGTCTGCCCGGTGTGGCGTTGATTGGCGGGCTGCTGATCGTGATCGCCGTGGTGGTCAGCGAATTGAAGGTGCGCCGCCCCCGCGAAAGCGCCACAACGCGCGAAGCGCAGGATGAAGCCGAGCACCAAACAGGCCTGTAAACCCGCCAACTCCAGCTATGCTTTGTAAAAAACTGTTATAAAAAAATACCTTGTAACACCGTATTTGTACGATTCTGCGACAGCTTGCGTGTTGGTGATCAACTGCTCGGCACGTATGATCCTTGGCAAACCTCTCCAGAATAGAACGCTATGTCCTTGATAGTGCTATTGCTTCTGCCGTTCGTGGGCAGTTGCCTGGCAGCCGTGCTGCCGCACAACGCACGAAACGCCGAGTCCATACTCGCCGGGCTTGTCGCCTTGGTCGGTACGGTCCAGGTAGCACTGCTGTACCCCCAAGTTGCCCACGGTGGCGTGATTCGCGAGGAATTCCTCTGGCTGCCCAGCCTGGGGTTGAACCTTGTATTGCGCATGGACGGCTTCGCCTGGCTGTTCTCGCTGCTGGTACTGGGCATCGGCACACTGGTGTCGCTGTACGCCCGCTACTACATGTCGCCGCAGGATCCGGTACCGCGCTTCTTCGCCTTCTTCCTCGCGTTCATGGGCGCCATGCTGGGCCTGGTGATCTCCGGTAACCTGATCCAGCTGGTGTTCTTCTGGGAGCTGACCAGCCTGTTCTCGTTCCTGCTGATCGGCTATTGGCACCACCGCGCCGATGCCCGCCGCGGCGCCTACATGGCGCTGATGGTCACCGGTGCCGGCGGCCTGTGCTTGCTGGTCGGGGCGCTACTACTGGGCCATGTGGTCGGCAGCTACGACCTGGACAAGGTCCTGGCTGCCGGCGACCTCATCCGCCAGCACGCGCTGTACCCGGTGCTGCTGCCTTTGATCCTGATTGGCGCCTTGAGCAAGAGTGCGCAGTTCCCCTTCCAGTTCTGGCTGCCCCACGCAATGGCAGCGCCCACGCCGGTCTCCGCCTATCTGCATTCGGCAACCATGGTCAAGGCCGGGGTGTTCCTGCTGGCGCGGCTTTGGCCTGTGCTGTCAGGCAGCGAGGAGTGGTTCTGGATCGTCGGCGGCGCCGGCGCCATCACGTTGCTGCTCGGCGCCTTCGCCGCGATGTTCCAGAACGACCTCAAGGGCCTGCTGGCCTACTCCACCATCAGCCACCTGGGCCTGATCACTCTGCTGCTGGGCCTCAACAGCCCACTGGCCGCGGTCGCCGCGGTGTTCCATATTCTCAACCATGCCACCTTCAAGGCCTCGCTGTTCATGGCCGCCGGCATCATCGACCACGAGAGCGGCACACGCGATATCCGACGGCTTAGCGGCCTGATCCGCCTGGTGCCCTACACCGCGACCCTGGCCATGGTAGCCAGCGCTTCGATGGCCGGCGTGCCGCTGATGAACGGCTTCCTGTCCAAAGAGATGTTCTTCGCCGAAACGGTATTCATCAGCTCCACCGCCTGGGTCGAAACCGCCCTGCCGGTAATCGCCACCCTGGCCGGTACATTCAGCGTGGCCTACGCCCTGCGCTTCACGGTCGATGTGTTCTTCGGGCCACCTGCCCAGGACCTGCCCCATACTCCCCACGAACCGCCGCGCTGGATGCGTGCGCCGGTCGAGTTGCTGGTGCTCACCTGCCTGGTGGTCGGTATTTTCCCCGCGCAGTCGGTAGGCCCGCTGCTGGCGGCGGCAGCCCTGCCGGTGGTGGGCGGTACGTTACCGGAATACAGCCTGGCCATCTGGCACGGCTGGAATGCACCCTTGATCATGAGCCTGATCGCCATGAGCGGCGGGATCGTGCTGTACCTGCTGCTGCGCAAGCAGTTGCGCCTGGGGCGCTTCCCTTATCCGCCGCTGATCGAGCGCTTCAATGGCAAGCGCCTGTTCGAGCATGGCCAGGTCCACCTGATGCTGCTGGCCCGGCGAATCGAAAACCTGCTGACCACGCGCCGCCTGCAATCGCAGTTGTTCATGCTGGTGCTGGCGGCGTTTCTGGCCGGTCTCACGCCCATGCTCTACAGCGGCCTGACCTGGGGCGAGCGCCCGAAAATCCCGGGCTCCGGTGTATTTGTCGCACTCTGGCTGATCGCCATCGCCTGCGCCATCGGCGCCGCCTACCAAGCCAAGTATCACCGCCTGGCCGCCTTGATCATGGTCAGTGTCTGCGGCCTGATGACCTGCATCACCTTCGTCTGGTTCTCGGCGCCCGACCTGGCCCTGACTCAACTGGTTGTGGAAGTGGTCACCACCGTGCTGATCCTGCTCGGCCTGCGCTGGCTGCCGCGCCGTATCGAGGGCGTGTCGCCGCTGCCCGGCAGCCTGGAGCGCGCCCGCATGCGTCGCCTGCGCGACCTGTTGCTGGCCGTGCTGGTGGGCGGCGGCATGGCGATTCTGTCCTATGCCATGCTGACCCGGCCGACCCCCAACGACATTTCTTCGTTCTACCTGAGCCGCGCCCTGCCGCAGGGCGGCGGCACCAATGTGGTCAATGTGATGCTGGTCGATTTCCGTGGCTTCGACACCCTCGGTGAAATCACCGTGCTGGTCGCCGTGGCCCTGACCGTATTCGCCCTGCTGCGACGCTTCCGCCCACCCAAAGAGAGCATGCAACTGCCCGCCCAGCAACGCCAGCTGGCGCCCGACGTGGTCACTGACCTGATCAACCCGCGCCACGCTACGGACACCGCGCTAGGCTTCATGATGGTGCCTGCGGTGCTGGTGCGGCTGTTGCTGCCGATCGCCCTGCTGGTATCGATGTACCTGTTCATGCGCGGCCACAACCAGCCGGGCGGCGGCTTTGTCGCAGGCCTGGTGATGTCGGTGGCGTTCATCCTGCAGTACATGGTCGCCGGTACCCAGTGGGTCGAAGCGCAGATGAGCCTGCGCCCGCTGCGCTGGATGGGCACCGGCCTGCTCTGCGCGACCCTGACCGGGGTAGGCGCCATGCTGCTCGGCTACCCCTTCCTGACCACGCACACCGCCCACTTGCACCTGCCCGTGCTGGGTGATGTGCATGTGGCCAGCGCGCTGTTCTTCGACGTCGGCGTGTACACCGTGGTGGTCGGCTCGACCCTGCTGATCCTCACTGCCCTGGCGCACCAATCGGTGCGCGCCTACCGCCCGGGCAACCCGTCGAAATCCAGCCAAGCAGGAGCCGCCTGATGGAAGAAGTCATTGCAGTCGCCATCGGTGTACTGGCCGCCTCCGGGGTGTGGTTGATCCTGCGCCCACGGACCTACCAGGTGATCATGGGCCTGTGCCTGTTGTCGTACGGGGTCAACCTGTTCATCTTCAGCATGGGCAGCCTGTTCATCGGCAAGGAACCGATCATCAAGGACGGCGTCACCCAAGATTTGCTGCACTACACCGACCCGCTCCCCCAGGCGTTGGTGCTGACCGCCATCGTCATCAGCTTCGCCATGACCGCGCTGTTTCTGGTCGTGCTGCTAGCCTCGCGCGGCTTGACCGGTACCGACCACGTCGATGGCCGGGAGCGTGACGAATGAGTGGTATGAGTCAACTGATCGTCGCGCCCATCCTGCTGCCCCTCATCACGGCGGCAATCATGCTGTTGCTGGGCGAGAAACACCGGCGGATCAAGGCGCGGCTTAACCTGCTGTCCACCTTCGCCGGCCTGGCCATCGCGGTCAGCCTGCTGCTGTGGGTCCGCACCCAAGGCCAAGCCGAATCGATCGGTGTCTACCTGCCGGGCAACTGGCCTGCACCGTTTGGCATCGTGCTGGTGGTGGACCACCTGTCTGCCTTGCTGCTGACCCTGACCGGCATCATCGGCTTCAGCGCCCTGCTGTTTGCCCGGGCCCGTTGGGACAGTGCCGGCGCCAGCTTCCACGCGCTGTTCCAAATCCAGCTGATGGGGCTGTACGGTGCCTTCCTGACCGCCGACCTGTTCAACCTGTTCGTGTTCTTCGAGGTGCTACTGGCCGCGTCCTACGGTTTGCTGCTGCATGGCTCGGGGCGTGCCAGGGTCAAGGCGGGCCTGCACTATATCGCCATCAACCTGTTCGCTTCGTCGTTGTTCCTGGTGGGCGCGGCGATGCTCTATGGCGTGACAGGCACCCTGAACATGGCCGACCTTGCGCTGAAGATCCCGCTGGTGCCAGAGGCCGACCGAGGCCTGCTGCATGCGGGCGCCGCCATCCTCGCCATGGCGTTTCTGGCCAAGGCCGGTATCTGGCCGCTGAATTTCTGGCTGGTGCCGGCCTACGCCTCGGCCAGCGCACCGGTTGCCGCGCTGTTCGCGATCATGACCAAAGTCGGCCTGTATGCCGTGCTGCGCCTGTGGACGCTGCTGTTCTCCGGGCAGGCCGGCGCCTCCGCGCAGTTTGGCGGCGAGTGGCTGGTGTACGGGGGGCTGGTCACACTGGCCGTGGCCGCAGTCTCGATACTGGCCGCACAGCGCCTGGAACGCATGGCTGCACTGAGCATCCTGGTGTCCGCCGGCACCCTGCTCGCGGCCGTCGGCTTTGCCCAGCCGGCGTTAACGGGTGCGGCCTTGTTCTACCTGGTCAACTCGACCCTGGCGTTGTGCGCGTTGTTCCTGCTCGCCGAGCTGGTCGAGCGCTCGCGCTCAGCCAATGAAGCGCCGCTGGATGACGAAGAAGATGCCATGCCTTCGCCCCTGGAATCGCTGCACCCACCCAAGGGCATCAACCTCGATGATGAACAAAAGGTGGTGATCGGCCAGATCATCCCCTGGACCATGGCCTTCCTCGGCCTGAGCTTCATCGCCTGCGCGCTGCTGATCATCGGCATGCCGCCGCTGTCGGGCTTCGTCGGCAAACTCAACCTGATCAACGCGCTGTTCAACCCGCTGGGGCTGGGTATCGCGCCGGAGCAACCGCTGACAGCGGCAGGTTGGGGCCTGGTGGCACTGCTGGTGCTGTCCGGCATGGCGTCGTTGATCGCCTTCGGCCGCGTGGGCATCCAGCGTTTCTGGAAGCCCGAAGAGCGCCCCTCGCCGCTGCTGCGTCGTTATGAATGCCTGCCGATCGTCATCCTGCTGGGCCTGTGCATCATCCTCAGCCTCAAGGCCGAGCCGCTGCTGCGCTACACCCAGGACACAGCGGCCAGCCTGCAGGCACCCGATACCTACATCAAAGCGGTGATGGCCGCTCGGCCCATCCCTGGCCCGACCTCCCTCGACGTGGAGGTACTGCCATGAAACGCCTGTTTCCCGCCCCACTGCTGTCGGTCTCGCTGTTCGGCCTGTGGTTGCTGCTGAACCTGTCGGTCAGCGCCGGCAACCTGCTGCTGGGTGCCATCCTCGGCATTTTTGCACCTCTGCTAATGGCCCCCCTACGCCCTCAGCACGCCCATGTGCAGCGGCCTTGGGTAATTGCCAAGTTGATTGGCCGGGTCGGCCTGGATGTGATCGTGTCCAACCTGCTGGTGGCCCGTGGCGTTCTGCGTGCGGGCAAGCAGCCGCCGCGCTCGGCATTCGTGCACATTCCGCTGGCCCTGCGCGATGCCCATGGCTTGGCGGCCCTGTCGATGATCACCACGGTGGTACCTGGCACGGTCTGGTCCGAACTGGCGCTGGACCGCAGCGTGCTGTTGCTGCATGTGTTCGACCTTGAGGATGAAGCCGCCTTCATCGAGCACTTCAAGCACACCTACGAACGCCCGCTGATGGAGATTTTCCAATGACAGGCCTGCTCGCCAACGCTGTACTCGCCAGCCTGTTCATCTTCGCCCTGGCCATGGCCCTGGCACTGATCCGGTTGTTCCGCGGCCCGTCCGCCCAGGACCGGGTGCTGGCACTGGACTACCTGTACATCCTGGCCATGCTGACGATGCTGGTACTGGGGATCCGTTATGCCAGCGACACCTACTTCGAAGGTGCCCTGCTGATTGCACTGTTCGGCTTTGTCGGCTCGTTCGCCCTGGCCAAGTTCCTGCTACGTGGTGAGGTGATCGAATGACCGAAGCGCTACAACTGCCCTTCTGGCTTGAACTGGTCACCGCTGCGCTGCTGCTGATCGGCAGCCTGTTCGCCCTGATCGGTGCCGTGGGCCTGGTGCGCCTGAAGGATTACTTTCAGCGCATGCACCCACCCGCGCTGGCCTCCACCATTGGCGCATGGTGTGTTGCCCTGGCCTCGATCATCTACTTTTCGTGGCTCAAAGAAGGGCCCGTTCTGCACGCCTGGCTGATCCCGATCCTGTTGTCGATCACAGTGCCGGTCACCACACTCTTGCTGGCCAGGGCTGCGCTGTTTCGCAAGCGGATGTCCAAAGAGGCGGTACCTGAAGAAGTCAGTAGCGGCAGCGACCGCGGCCATTGACCGGTTGCAGCCTCACCCCTGGCTGAGGCGCTGCAGCTCACGCCGCACCATGGCGGCATACGGTGGCGGGCTGAGTCGATAGAGCTCGCCTGCCACCCAGTTCAGCCAAGCGCCTTGCAGCGCTTCACGTTGGGCCAACAGCCGTTCGGCTTGCGCTAGCGCATCCGCCTGGTGCTGGTGATGAAACTCGGCACGCGACACAGGCGCGTTGTCGCGCTCGGTCATTCACTGGCCTTGAACGTGGTCAGCTCACCCTTGCGCCACTTCGCGACTTTGCCAGTCACTGCCTTGAGCAGCTTACCCAACCCTTCCTGCACTTGCTGTTGCGCGGCAAAGACCAGCATCACGCCATTGCCTTCGCGCAACACGACGCCCTCGCCTTCAGGCACGGAAACAAAGGCGTAGTCGCCAACACCGTAGACGTTGAATTTGATGTCTCGAAAGCGCATTTCCAGCTTGCCACCCTCGCGGCTGGGCAATACCGCAGCGCGGAAGTGATCGCCAACCTTCAGTTCCAGACGCTGTTTGTCATCGACCACCAATGCGCTTTCGGTGTCGATTTCGGCCATGTACAGGCCTTCAGGACTTTGTTCGGTGACATAAACAAAGCGGCCCTGAAACAGCTGGGCCAATTTACCGCGCAAATCGCCCAAGGCGAACAAGGCGTGGGTATCAAGTGTGCTGACTGCCAATGAAGTGATCCTCAATCGGTTACATCCCGCCCCCACACACGCTCGGTGAGGCACGGCCATTACATATCGATAGGCGAAAAGAGTAATAAAGCGATGCGCTGATGTCTGTATCCGCTGGCACTGCAGCCTGCAGGAATTTTTACTCTGGCTTGCCAGATATGGCCTAAGTGCAGGTTTTCGGCAAATTCCCAACGCGGGAAGCGTATTGCCTGACAACAAACCCGCCATAAAAGATGCGATAGGTAGTTGCAGAGCGCTCGACAGAACGGGCTCTGAAATCCATCAGCGCATTACTGGGGAAGGAATATGCACGAAAACACCGAAATCCGTCGAGAGGCAAAGAACATTTCTTACATTGCCAGCACTCATGCAACGCCACGTTACGTTGTCATACCGGCAGGTATCCGCTTCTTTCATGTCACCGAAAGCGCCACGGGCCGGGTCAAAGGGTTTCGCTGCCGGCATCAGGACGCGTGTGAACTGGCCCGCCATCTGGAGCAATGACGGCCGTCAGGCGGCCAGGCCCTTTCTGAGTTGCTGCATCCACGCCGCCTGGCACTCCAAGGCCTCGTCACGGGTGGCGAACGCCGTGCCACGGCGCTCGCCATTGACCAGCACCACCCAACAAATACGCTTACCCAGCGCCTGCAGAGTGGCAGGTACCCCCGAGCCAATCATCACGGCTACATCGACACGGCTATTCATCATCCCCTCCGGAATTTAATTAGCACCCTAACGATAAAGCCATGATACGCCTGCCTGCACGTAGGAAACAGCGCATCTCGGTACAGCAGTGTTACGCCACAGGCAACAAATCTGGGCCTATCACGCACAAACGCAAAAAGCCCCAGGGATTGCTCCGTGGGGCTTCACGCACTGCGCGCGATCAGACCTGGCGCTGGTGGCGGTCGAGCTGCTCGTGGCGTTCCTGGGCTTCGATGCAGTACTTGGTGGTCGGGCTGATCAGCAAACGCTTCAGGCCAATCGGCTCACCACTGTCATCGCACCAGCCGAAGCTCTCGTCAGCGATACGGTCCAACGCCATTTCAAGCTGTGGCAGCAAACGCTGGTCGCGGTCGATGGCATTGACCAACCAGCTACGCTCTTCTTCTACCGAAGCCACGTCAGCAGGGTCCGACGGAGTGTCCAGGCCCTCGATGGTGGCACGGCTCAACTCGATGCGCTCATGGGTTTCGACTTTCATCGACTGCAGCAGGCCAGTGAAGAAGGCGAGCTGATCAGCGTTCATGTAGTCATCGGCCGACATGGCCAGCAACTGTTCCTTGGTCATCGATTTCTCTATGAAAAATGTGCATTTGGGCGATTCGGGTGCCGCCGACGCCAGTGCATCGGCAGCGGAATTCTTCAAGCGCCAACCGGCACTCTTTTACAGGGGGCGGCAGTCTAAGGCGCCACGTCGCGTGGAGCAACTGCAATCGGAGGCGAATTTGATTCGATTGACCAGAATCCGCTGGTCGGTGCTTGGGTGGCAGGGGTTGCGGGCGCGTCTGGGCTGACAGGTGGCTGCCTTGGGTTATGCAGCGGCCATGAGATAGAGCGCCGCTCGCGCGGCGCTTCGCAGCACAAGGCTGCTCCTACATCTATTTCGGGCCAGTCACGCCTGTGCCAGCGCGCGCGACCGCCTTGTTTGTACGGCTCAGTGTTGAGGCGTGCACCAAGGGGACGCGCGCCTATGCCCCAGGAATAATTGGCCCGAAACAAACGTAGGAGCGAGCGTTGCTCGCGATGCGCCGCGCGGGCGGCGCTCGATCTCCCAGACGCCACCCACCTCACGCCATACCCTACAGCCAGGTTCAACGATCCTTGAACTGTGCCTCGCGCTTGGCGATAAAAGCGCTCATGCCTTCCTTCTGGTCTTCAGTGGCAAAGGCCGCATGGAACACCCGACGCTCGAAACGCACCCCCTCACTCAGGGTCACTTCAAAGGCCCGGTTGACACTTTCCTTGACCATCATGCTCACCGGGATCGACTTGCTGGCGATGGTCGCCGCCACCTTCAGGGCTTCTTCGACCAGCTCAGCCTGCGGTACCACACGCGCCACCAGCCCGGCACGTTCGGCCTCCTCGGCGCCCATCAAGCGCCCCGTCAGGCACAGTTCCATGGCCTTGGCCTTGCCCACCGCGCGGGTCAGCCGCTGGGTGCCGCCCATGCCCGGCAACACCCCAAGGTTGATCTCAGGCTGGCCGAACCGGGCATTGTCCGCTGCCAGAATGAAGTCGCACATCATCGCCAGCTCACACCCCCCGCCCAGGGCAAAGCCCGACACCGCCGCAATGATCGGTTTGCGCCGATTGGCAATCCGGTCTGCGTCACTGAACAGGTCGTCGACGTAGATCTGAGGGTACTGGAGGTCGGCCATTTCCTTGATATCGGCACCTGCGGCAAAGGCCTTGGCCGAGCCGGTCAGCACCACGCAGCCGATGTTCGGGTCACGCTCGAGCTGGTCCAGGGCCTGGTTGATCTCGCCGACGATCTGCGCATTGAGCGCATTGAGCGCCTGCGGCCGGTTGAGGGTGATCAGGCCGACCTTGCCGTGGATGTCCAACAGGATGGTTTCGAATGCCATGCAGACTGCTCCTTCAAAGATTGCGCGCAATGACCATGCGCTGAATGTCGCTGGTGCCTTCGTAAATCTGGCAGACCCGAACGTCGCGGTAGATCCGCTCCAGCGGGAAGTCACTCAGATAGCCATAACCGCCCAGGGTCTGCAAGGCGTCCGAACAGACCTTTTCGGCCATTTCCGAGGCAAACAGCTTGGCCATCGACGCCTCCGTCAAGGCCGGCCGCCCGGCATCACGCAAGGCCGCGGCGTGCAGCACCATCTGCCGGGCCACGGCAATGCGCGTGGCCATGTCGGCCAGGCGGAAGGCCACGGCCTGGTGCTCGATAAGCGGCTTGCCGAAGCTCTGCCGCTCCTTGGCATAGTCGCGGGCCACCTCGAAGGCCGCCCGGGCCATGCCGACCGACTGCGACGCAATGCCAATACGGCCCCCTTCAAGGTTGGCCAGGGCAATCTTGTAACCCTGCCCCTCTTCGCCCAGGCGATTGGCGACCGGCACCCGCACATTGTCGAAGACGATCTGGCAGGTGTCCGAGGCATGCTGGCCGAGTTTGTCCTCGACCCTGGCAACCTGGTAGCCCGGCGAATCGGTCGGCACGATGAACGCCGTGATGCCACGCTTGCCCGCCTCCGGGTCAGTGACCGCGAAGACGATGACCACGCCAGCATTCTGGCCGGAGGTGATGAACTGCTTGCTGCCGTTGAGCACGTAGTGGTCGCCGTCCAGGCGTGCGCGGGTCTTCAGGCTGCTGGCATCGGAGCCGGCTTGGGGCTCGGTGAGGGCGAAGGCGCCGATCATCGCGCCGCTGGCCAGCGGGGCCAGAAACTGCTGCTTCTGCTGCTCGGTGCCGAATTTCAGGATGGGCACGCAGCCCACCGAGTTGTGCACGCTCATGATGGTCGAACAGGCACCATCGCCTGCGGCAATTTCTTCAAGGGCCATGGCGTACGCCACATAGCCCGTGTCACTGCCGCCGTACTGCTCCGGCACCAGCATGCCGAACAGGCCCAGGGCAGCCATCTCGTCGATGGCTTCCCGCGGGAAGCGGTGGGCCTTGTCCCACTGTTCGGCGAACGGGCGCAGCCGCTCCTGGGCAAAGTCACGCACGGCGTCGGCGATCTGTTGTTGCTCGTCAGTTACCAACATGGTTCACCTCAATACAAGCATTCGACGGCCATGGCCGTGGCCTCGCCACCGCCGATGCAGATGGCCGCCACGCCGCGGCGCAGGTTGTTCTGGCGCAGGGCCGACAGCAAGGTCACCAGAATGCGCGCGCCCGAGGCGCCGATCGGGTGGCCCAAGGCGCAGGCACCGCCATGGATATTGACCTTGTCGTGTGGCAGGTCGAGGTGTTTCATGGCCGCCAGGGTGACCACGGCAAACGCTTCGTTGATCTCGAACAGGTCCACCTCGGCCAGGTTCCAGCCGGTGCGCTTCATCAGTTTGTCGATGGCCCCGATCGGAGCGGTGGGGAACAGCGCGGGCGCATCGGCAAAGGCCGCATGGCCATGGATCACGGCCAAAGGTTTCAAGCCGCGCTTTTCGGCTTCGCTGCGGCGCATCAGCACCAGCGCAGCAGCGCCGTCGGAAATCGAGCTGGCGTTGGCGGCCGTCACCGTACCGCCTTCACGGAAGGCCGGTTTAAGCTGCGGGATCTTGTCCAGGCGCGCCTTGGGCGGCTGCTCGTCATCCTTGATGACGCGTTTTTCCTTGCCCTCAGTGACTTCCACTGGAACGATCTCGGCGCTAAAACGGCCCTGCTTGATCGCGTCCTGAGCACGGGTCAGCGAGCTGATGGCAAAGGCATCCTGGGCTTCGCGGCTGAAAGCGCCAGCCTGGGCGCAATCCTCGGCGAAGGTGCCCATCAAACGGCCTTTGTCGTAGGCGTCTTCGAGGCCATCCATGAACATATGGTCGATGATCTTGCCATGGCCCATGCGGTAGCCACCCCGGGCCTTGTCCAGCAGGTAGGGCGCGTTGGTCATGCTCTCCATGCCGCCCGCCACCACCACATCGGCGCTGCCGGCCAGCAGCAGGTCATGGGCCATGATCGCGGCCTGCATGCCAGAACCACACATCTTGTTCAAGGTGGTGCAGGTGGTGTGTTTGTCCAAGCCGGCGCCCAGCGCTGCCTGGCGCGCGGGGGCCTGGCCCAGGCCTGCCGGCAGCACGCAACCGAACAGTACCTGTTCGACGCTGGTGGCTTCGATGCCGGCGCGCTCGACCGCAGCGCGAATCGCTGCGGCACCCAGCTGCGGTGCGGTGAGGCTCTTGAGGTCGCCCTGCAGGCCGCCCATAGGCGTGCGCACGGCGCTGACGATGACAATTGGGTCGTTGGCGAGGGTCATGTTCATTACTCCTTACTTGGCAGCCATGCGCAGCGCGCCGTCGAGGCGGATCACCTCGCCGTTGAGCATGCTGTTCTCGATGATGTGGCGGGCCAGCGCAGCGTATTCCTGAGGGCGGCCCAGGCGCGGCGGGAACGGCACCCCAGCGGCCAGCGAGTCACGCACTTCCTGGGTCATGCCGGCCATCATCGGGGTTTCGAAAATGCCCGGGGCGATGGTCATCACGCGGATGCCGAAACGCGCCAGCTCTCGGGCCGTTGGCAGCGTGAGGCTGGCAATGGCGCCCTTGGAGGCCGCGTAGGCGGCCTGGCCGATCTGCCCGTCATAGGCAGCGATAGAGGCGGTATTGATGATCACCCCGCGCTCGCCATGCTCATCCGCCGGCCCCTCGGCCATCGCTGCCGCCGTCAGGCGCAGCAGGTTGAAGCTGCCGATCAGGTTGACGTTGATGACCTTGGCGAAACTGGCCAGGCCATGCGGGCCTTGTTTGCCCAGGACTTTCTCGGCGCCGACGATACCGGCGCAGTTGACCAGCCCATGCAGGCTGCCAAACGCGCTGACGGCGGCGTCGACCGCAGCCGTGGCGGCCTGCTCGTCGCTGATGTCGGCGACCGCGAAGCGGGCGTTGTCGCCCAGCTCACGCGCCTTGGCTTCAACCGCCTGGGCATTGAGGTCGACCAGCATGACCTTGGCACCGGCCTCGATCAGCATCTGTGCGGTGGCGGCACCCAGCCCGGATGCGGCGCCACTGACGATAAAGTGTTTGTTGGCTATTTGCATGGTGTCGTTCCTTTAGGCACTGGCGTGAGCGGCCAGTTGGGCCTGTTGTTTGGCGATTTCCTGGTTGCGCAGGATGAAGCGTTGCAGCTTGCCGCTCGGGGTCTTGGGCAGCTCGCTGACGAATTCGATTTCGCGGGGGTAGGCGTGGGCGTACAGCCGCTTGCGCACGTGCTGGCGCAGGGTTTCTTCCAGCTCGGGGGTGCCCTCCACGCCTTTGGCCAGGACGACGAACGCTTTGATCAGCTCGGTACGTTCAGGGTCGGGCTTGCCGACCACCGCCGCCTCGACCACTGCCGGGTGCTCGATCAGCGCGCTCTCCACGTCGAAGGGGCCAACCCGGTAGCCGGAGGTGGTGATCACGTCGTCGCTGCGGCCCACGAAGCTGATGCTGCCATCGGCATTCAGTTCGACCGTGTCGCCGCTGAGGTAATACTTGCCGACGAAGGCTTTGGTCGGCACGCCGTGGTAACCACCAAACCAGCACAACGGCGACTGCTCGCGGTCCACGGCGAGGATGCCGGGCTGGCCAGGCTGCAGCTCCGCGCCCTGCTCGTCCAGCACCACGATGCGGTGCCCGGGGATGGCGAAGCCGGCAGACCCCAGGTGCACCGGGTGCTCCAGGCCATGGTGGTTGCACAGCACCATGCCCAGTTCGGTCTGCCCATAATGGTCATGAATGGTTACCCCAAGCTCGTCGGCGAACCAGCGGATCACCTCTGGGTTGAGCGGCTCGCCGGCGCTGCTGACCACCCGCAGGCGGCCTTTGATCGGTGCGGAAAATTCGCTGCCTGCAGCGATCAAAAGGCGGTACGCGGTTGGCGAACCGGCCAGGTTGGTGATGCCAAACTGGTCGATGATCCGCGCGCAGCTTTCAACGCTGAACGGGCCATCGTAGAACGTCGTGGCATGGCCCAGCGCCAGCGGGCCGGTGACCGCGTAGTAAAGCCCATAGGCCCAGCCCGGATCGGCCAAGTTCCAGAAGTTGTCTTCCGGCCGCAGGTCGATGGCGTCGCGCATGTAACCCTGGAAGGCAACGATCGCGCGCAGCGGCACTTCGAGAGGTTTGGCCGGGCCTGTAGTGCCGGAGGTGAACATCAACAGGAAAGGGTCATCGCCCGAGCGCATGACCGGCGGGCAGTGCTCGGCGGCGCTGTCCAGGCTCTGCTGGAAGTCCAGCTCGCCGACGCGAGCCTGCACGCTGATGATTGTTGGGCAACCGTGCACCTCATCCAGCTTGGCGCGGTTCTGGCTGTCGGTAACCACCACCTTGGCCCCGGACTGTTCCAGGCGATGCTCAATGGCCTTGGGCCCGAACGCAGTAAACAGCGGCTGATACACAGCACCCAGGCGCCACGTGGCAAGGATGGTCACCAGCAACTGCGGGGTACGCGGCATCAGGCCGGCAACGCGGTCTCCCGCTTTTACACCCTGGGCCTTGAGCACGTTGGCAAAGCGCGCGGCCTGCTCGCACAGCGTATCGAATGTGAACGGCTGGTTTTCGCCGTCGCGGTTCACCCACAGCAGCGCGAGCTTATCGCGGCCCACATGGCGGTCGCAGCATTCGACGCAGGCGTTGAGCGCAGACAGATCGCCCTGCAGGGCATCAGCGGCGGCCTGGGCATGGTCGAAGGCACGAGCGGCCTCGGCGTAGTTACGCATCATCAGACTCCTGGCTTTTTATTGTTGGAGTGCACCCGTTATCTGACGATGGTGTCGCTACACCTGCCGCTCGGCAATGGCCTAATTGCTCAATCGTGATGAGCGGTTTGGCCTGAGGCCTGTTCGCTCAGGGCCTTGCGCGTCAGGCGCAGGATCAGCCGCCGTTCAGCCTCATCGTATGCATTCTGGATCTGCCTCCCACGTGCTGCATCGAGTGGGCTTTCTGCTTCCGTTTGCTCATCGAACGGCTGCCTGAGCTGGACGAAGTCATCGTCATGACGTGCCCTCAGGTAGGTGACCCAGAAATCCCGTTCACTGATGTAGTTCACCAGTGCATCGGTGTTTTGCGCCCAGCGCACAGACGCTGCGGCGTTGTCGAGCTGCTGCTGGTTGACCCCGGCCATTTGCTCGAACTGCATGGTCCTTGGCTGACCCGGAAGGCCCAACACACGCGCCAGGCCGATCCGATAGGCCAGGCTGACCTCGATTTCGTCCACGCTGTCACGGGCGCGCCCTGCCGCGTCGGCCTCTTCCAGCCCGGCGTTGCGCAACCTGTCCTCCTCCAGCGCCACGCGTCGCTCGATGTCCAAACGTGCCTGGGCCTCGACTTGCTCCAGCCGGAACAGGCCTGAAGCCAGTTCAAGCAAGGCGCCTTGCTGCGCCGGAGCCCCTTCGGCGCGCATCGCCTGCGCCACCATGACGCCCACCTCCTGCGCACTGAAACACGAGATCACGCTGTCCACACAGCCACGTGAAGAGGCCGTTTCAAACAGCTCATCACGCAAGGCCGCATCCTCGCTGGCCGCCGCG
Organism: Pseudomonas sp. DCB_AW; assembly: GCF_026240895.1. NCBI lineage: Bacteria > Pseudomonadati > Pseudomonadota > Gammaproteobacteria > Pseudomonadales > Pseudomonadaceae > Pseudomonas > Pseudomonas sp. DCB_AW. The sequence goes on along the minus strand of NZ_JAPFCE010000022.1, from coordinate 48,239 downwards.
ATCACCGTCCATACCCGGCGCGCCAGGTCCTGGGGTTCGCGCCGGAAGTCGCTGGTCAGGGTCAACGCCCTCAGCAAACTGAAAAACTCAGAACTTTCATCAAGGGCCTGCAATGCATTCCACTGCAGCTCGCGGCCAGCCCTGGCGGGCTCATCCAATTGCTCCAGCCATTGCGCCCGGGCTTGCGCAAAGTTCTCGGCAGGCTCTGGCGGTAGGGCCGGCAGTGGGTTGACGGCATGAAAACGTTCACGCTCGGCCAGTGCCAGCGGGTTGTTCTCCAGCAGTACCGCGCGACGACGCTGCAAGGGCATGGCGAACATGCTTTGCCGCACGTGGGCGATGTGGTTGTCACGCAGGTTGGCCGACTCCAGCTGTACACAACGCTCAAGCCCGACGGGTACGGTCTGCAGGTTGGTCCGCCGCACGTTCAGCACCCTGAGGTGTGCCAACTCACCCAATTGCAGGCTGACGCCGCCCAAGCGGTTGAAGCTCAGGTCCAGCGTGTCCAACTGCGACAACCCACTCAGGCTGGTCGCTAACGCCTCGGTCATGCGGATGCGGTTGTGTGACACACGCAGGCTGCTCAGCAGATTCAGCTCGGCGATCTCCGCTGGCAGCGTAGTCAGGGCATTATTGCTGAGATTGAGTAATCGCAGCCCCGTGAAGCAGCGCAGAAAACCTTGTGGCAACGTCTGCAGGCGCAGGCCGATCAAGCCCAGGTCGGTGACATGACCGAACTGCGTGCCGACAGGCAATGTGGGCAAGCTCCCGACCTCAATCCCGACCAGGCTCAAGCGCCGATACTCCCGACTCGCGCCTTGGGCATCGATGCGCAGCCCTTCCAGGCGCCAACTGCGGCGCAACATGCTGGCCACATGATGACGCGCGCCACGCAAGTTGCCGGGCGGCACGTCCAACATCCAGGCATGCAGAGCCCGGTCCATTCCCATATATTCCCTGTACAGCCGGATCATCGCGGCATACGCGGTCTCCGGCGATTCGAGCAATACCGACACGTAGCGGTCCACTTCCAGTGCGCGGAAGGACGGGAACAAATCCCCCACCGCTCCGACCAGGTCTTGCCGGAGCGAATCAGGCAGTTCATCACGCCCGTTGAGCAGGTAACCGATTCGCCCATCGGCAAGCCTTCGCAAAGGACTGCGCGTAGGCTTGATCTCGCGCAACCCGATGAGGTCGGCCAGCGCCTGACGCTCGCGAGGCAACCAGCTACGCAGTGCATTGCGGATTTGCTCAGGGGCCTGGCTGCCATCCCAGGTCAGGCGAGCACGATCACCAGGGGCCAGGTGCCTGGCCAACACGTCGGCGATATCGACGGGGTCGCGCCGGTCGATATCCACTTCACGCCCCTGCGCGTCATAGCACTTGAACCCGCCAGGGCACTTCACCAACACCGTGGTGACATATTCCGAGCCCTTGTCCGGCTGCAATTGCGCCAATAACCGGCCGACATCTGAGCCTTCGCGCAATTCCAAGTCGACCGCCCCCGTCAGGTTGGCCTGCTGGCGCAACAGCGCAAATACCAGTTTGATTGTATCGGGGTGATAGCTGCCCTTGAGGTACAGGCCTTCACGCATGCGCGTCAGCCGCGCCAGTTGCAAATGCTCACGGGCCTTTTCGGCAACCGGTAAGGGGATGCGGTCCTCCCTCAGCATCCACTGGCGCTCGGTGTCGGTTGCCGACTTGAGCACATCGAGCGCGTAGGCGTCAGGCAGGCCGTTGAAGTCCCTCTGGATCAACGGCAACAATGGGTCTGTTGCCAGATATTGGCGCGAAAAATGTTCCAGCAGTTGCTCCCTCAAATCTGCCGCGTCATCCAGCAGTTCCAGGCGTTGCTCCTCCAAAGACAACGCTTCGATGCGCAAGCTGTCCATACACCACTGCCACAGGGGGGCATCTGCGGGCTGGCCTTCGGCCAATTGCGTGAAGAACGCCTCGGTGCGCGCCTCCACGGCAAACCGTTCGACCGTGTCACGCAACGCCACCGGTAACGGCCGGGCCTCCACCAACAGCCCGCGCAGGTGTTCCTGGTCGACATCGGCCACCTTGAGAATCTGCCCGATACGTTGCTCGCTCAGCGCTGCCGCCGGCGGCCAAAGGCGCCCCAACAGCAGCCCCTCCCCTTGCCATGCCAGGGGTCGCTCGGTCGGCAAGCGCCAGCTGCGCTCGCCGTTAAACTCCAGCACCGGGCCGAAGCTCGCCTCCCGTTGCGGGTGGCGCAGCTGCCAGGCACTGCGCCCAGGCACCGGCCTGACTGGGTAGTAGGTATCGCCGTTGCGCCACCAGCGCCCGTCCCCCTTGGCGAGCAAGCCGTTGTCCAGGGCCTGCAGGTCGGCGGGCGGCGCCTTGTCCTCGAAATGGCTGATATCCCAGCTCCAAAGTCGCGGCGCTCCGCCATCGTTGAGTACCGGCAACAATTGATCGACCTGCGCGCTGCGGGTGAAGCCTCGGGCGACCACGGCGGTACCGCCAGCCAACGCAGCGCCGACCGCCAGCGTTTCGGCCACGCCCAGCAGGTGTTCGATGGCTTCATGGCGATGCCCTTGATGCCAGTCCTCGACCCCCTCGCACACCTCCTTCAGCGTCTGGCCGATCATGTCGGCCGCCAGCACCTCACCGATCACGGGTACGAACAGGCCGGCCAGGTTGAGCAAGCCCATCCCTATCGCTTCCAGCGTTTTCAGGCGTTGGGCGCTGACACGGGCATCGACCTGCGCGGTGGGCACCGCGATAAACCCCGCGTTGTCGCGAATCCGCTGCAACTGTTGTGCAGCCAAGGTCGCGAACAATGCCTCATGGATCTCTTCGCAAGCACACTGGGCATCGGTCTGCGCATCGCCCAGGCGCTTACTCAAGGTGGTCAGGTATTCAGGGCGGTCGGCTAACGCGATGCGCTGGCTAAATGCCCGCTGATAGCCGGGCTCGCGCAGACGCCTGCCAAGGTCCAAGCTGGCCTCGCGCCAAGTGCCATAGGCACGCAGCGACTGTTCAGGATCGTCTGGCAGATACAGGATGACACCGGTCACCACGGTTGAAGACCCAGAGCCGAACAAGGGAGCGACATCCATTCGCTCGAATGCGATGGCGCCCTCTACCCGACAGCCCAGCACGGTCAACGCCCCTACGTAGGCGCGGTTGCTGCGGGCGTGCGTCGGTGGCTTGCCTTGCAGGATTCGCCGCAACATCGCCAGGTCATCGTCCGGTAGGTGCTCTTTGAGCGCCGCGATTTCGATCGCCAAGGCCAGCTGCAAGCGCTTGTCTTCGGCAATCAGGGCCATGCAGTCGGCATCGATCAGCGTGTCGAGGTGCTGCTGGTACTGCTTGCCAATATCCAGCGCCCGGCAGGTCTCGACCAGCGTGTCACCCGAGGTGGTCAGCACCTCCTCCGCCTCGCCCGTCGCTGGGTCGTCCGGGTACACCAGGCCAGTATCTGGATAAAACGACTCTCCGGCCTTGAAGTTCTGCATGAGTCTCTGCAAGGCCGGCTGGCGCACGAAGTAGGGTTCGAACTGCGTGGCTGGCGCATCATCGACTTTCTTGAAACGCTGCTCTCGCCATTGCGCTTTGGCTAACGTGATGTTCAGTTCCATGGCGACGCGCAACCGCTCTTGTAGCAACGCTGTGGCGAACGTGTCGATCGACTGCAGCCGGGCAAACGTCTGCTGAATCTTCTGTTGGCTCTGAATGTGCGCGTCGAAGCGGCTGCGCAGGGCCAGCAACTGTTCGTGATCGGCGTTTTTCAGCCAATCAGGCAGCGTTTGCGCGATGAAGGCGTCGGTTGCCTGTTGGCGCGGGAGGTCTGGGGTCGGTTCGGTCATGGTGGTGATCACAGTGGTGGATGAGCCGCTAACTCTGCGGCTCACCACCCCCTGCCTGAACCCGGAAAACCGCCCCTGCAGGCACGTTCAAGGGCTGATGGCGCAGCTAATGTCAGCCCTGGCGGGCCAGGTTGGTCCTCAGCTCGAAGCGCGTCAGTGCCACGCTGTGACGGTGCAGGGCTGACTCGTGCTCGATTTCCAGGTTCTCCAAGGCCTGCGCACGCACTGGCGCAGGTGCGTCTGGCTGCTCGGCGTGCAACCTGCGGACACGCTCACCATGAGCACGCTCCAAGGCGAGAAAATCTTCCGCGTGCTGGCTACGTAAGTAGCGCTGCCAGAAGCCACGCTGGCTCAAGTCTTCGGCGAACGTCTCGATATCGCCCACCCGTTCGATACGCTGCCTGGTTTCGTCTATCGACGCCTCACTGACACCCAGCGCCTCAGCATTACGCAGGGTTTGGGGTTGGCCAGGCAGATTAAGGGCCTCCCTCAGCCTGACGCGATAGAGCATGTCGATGTCCCGGACATCGACATCTGCCAAGCCCATCAACGCGGGGTCATCCAGCCGGGCGATTTCCCGCTGCTCATTCACCTGTGCGGCCGTCTCCCGTGCAATCACTGCCAGGAAGTCCAACCGGAACAGGCTGAGCCCCAAGCCGATATGCTCGTTGATGCGCTCGAGCCGATGGGCATTAGCCGCAGCACGTGCCTGCAAGCTATGCAGTTGCATCCGGCTGAACACATCCACTGCGCGCCTTTCGCCCGAGGGTGTGTCGGCAGCCTGCTCGAACACGGCATCGCGCAGCGTGTCATCGCGTTGCATCTGCTCCAGCAGTGACCACACCTGCCCGGCGATATGCGGGCGTGCCTGCTCGTAATCCGAGGCATGCTCCAATTGCCCCAACAATTGAACGAAAGCGTCGCTGTTGCGATGCGTGGCCATTGCTGCCCATGCCAAGCCTCGCTCGATTTGCTGTGACTCAGGCGACGCCTGAAGCCACAGGTCGCGCACGTAGGCGGGGTCCAATGCGGTCTCCGGGACTTCGGGTATCGTCTCTGGCGCGTAAAGGGCCATGACTTGGCGGTTGCTCAAGCGGTTGCGCTCCACCAGGAATACCTGGCGGAAGGCTTGCGGCATCTGCAGTGTTTCATCGGCCACCGCGCTGAGCTGGTTGTCACGCAGGTCGACCACCTGCAGGTTCTGGCACAGCTCGATGTACTGCGGCCAGATACCGAGCCGGCAATGTCGCAGGTTCAAGTGCATCAGCTGCTGCAGCCGATTGAAGCGCAAGTGCAGCGCCCCCAGCGGGTTGTAGCTCAGGTCCAGCCGTGACAGTTCGGACAGCCCGGCAAGTGTCTCGACAGCCGATGCATTCAGGCGGATCAAATTGCGCGCCAGCCGCAGTGTGCGTAACTGGGGCAGGTAGCTGAGCCCGGGCGGAATACTCAACAACCGGTTACCACTGAGGTTCAGGTAGTTCACCTGGGTGAAGCTGTGCAGAAAGTCACTCGGCACACTACTGATGGCGGTGTCGTTAATGACCAGCGACGTCACGAAGCGAAATTGCACATGCCCCGGCAGTGCCGGCAGGCTGGCCTGTTCGCCGAAGCCCAGTGACAAGCGCTCCCCTTGTCCACGCCAGGCACGGAGCACCCGATCGGCGATCAACTGCCGACTGGCCCGCCTGCTGTTGCTGAACTCTGCGGATACCCAACGGTTGACCGCCCGATTCAATTGCTCATGGTCATCCTGCAAACCTGCCAGCCGTGCAAACGGCATGTCCTCGCCCTGCAGCAGGTGCTCCAGTTCCTGGTTAAGCTGGTTGTCGTCCAGGCCCGGGAAAAGCCGGCGCAAGCCGGTGAGCAAGGTTTGCCGCGGTGTCTGTACCACCGCACCACGGCCGCTTAGCAGGTAGCCCACGCGGCCATCAGCCAGGCGCTGGCCCGGGTTGAACCAGCGCTGTTGCGGCGCCCACCCTAGCAGTGCCACACAATCCTGGTGTGAGGCTGGTAACTGCGCTCGCAGCTTTTCTCGCAAGGCCAGGGCGGGGTCATTCCCTTCAAGGCCAAGTGCTTGCAACTGGGCTGGCGACAACGCCGCGACCAAGGCTTCGAAAACCGTGGCAGGCACCGGGTGGGTCTGTGCCAGGGCTTGCCCTTGCGCATCGTACAGGTGGAAATGCCGATCGATGCGTACCAACTGAACACGCGCCGTTTCCTGGCCCTCTGGAACAAAGCTGGCCACCAGCCGGCCCTGCGGCGTCGCCTCGCGCACCTCCAGCGCAAGCCCGGCGGGCCACTCTGGCAGCTTGCGCAGCAAGGCGACGGCAAGCTCATCGGTTTCGCTGCTACTGGCACTGGCCAGGTAGAAACCTTCGATGGCACGGGTCAGGCGTGCGGCGCGCAGCAGCGCTCGCGCTTTGCTGGCCAGTGGCAGTGGTAAGCGCTGCTCGCGACGGGCAATGGCGTATTCGACTGCACTGCAGTCTTTCAATACCTCAGGAATGTAACCCTTCGGCAAGCCTGGGAACTCGCGCAACACCAGGCCGGCCACCGATGCGGCAGAGCGCGGGGCATAGGCCAAATGTTCGAACGCACGCCAACGCATGGCCGGCAGCTGTTGCAGCAACCTGTCGCGCAGGCCGGCTTGGGGGCCTGCCACTTCGCGCTGCGCGCTTAGCCAGGTCAGCAGCTCTTCATCACGGGGCAGGCGCGTTTCGTTGGTTAAATGGCGAGCGAAGGCCTCGATACGTGCGTCCGCGGCAAAACGGCGCAGTGTATCGGCGAGGGTGATGGGTGCCGGACGGTTCTCCACCAGCACACCGCGCAGCTCATCCTGGTCGATACCGGCCACCTTCAGGATCTGCTCGGCCCTCTCCCTGTCGACGGGCGAATCCTGTGGCCACAGGCAATCGAGCATGCGGGCGCTGTCGTCCCACGCCAGTGGCTGGTCGAGCTGCAAGCGCCAGCCGCGCTCGCCGTTGTGCACCAGCGCCGGCCCATAAGCACTGTCGTCCAGCGGATGGCGCAAGCACCAAGAACCGTTGGCCACAGGGCGATGCACTTCGTAATAACGGGCCTGCAACCGCAGCCAGCGGCGCTTGCCCGCGCCATACAAACCGTCGGGTTGCAGGCTTCGGTCTTCAGGCGTTGTTTCGTAAGGGGCCAAGTCGTTGTTCCAGAGCCGCACCTGCTGCGTGCCCAGCGCGACGGGTTCGAGCTTGTCGACGAACACACTGCGCACCACCGCCACCCCGGCGACCGTGGCGCCGGTGAGCGCCACCACCTCGGCGACGCTGAGAAAATGCTGCAGCGCCTCATGCTGATGGCCCCGCGACCAATCCCTGACGCCCTCGAACACCTCGCACAAGGTCTGTACCACCAATTGCCCCAACAGCAACGCGCCCACTGCTGGCACGAACAGCCCGGCTAGGTTGACCACGCCGGCACCCAGCGCCTTCCACATCTGCCGGCTGTGTTCGGCTGCAGCCTCGTCGACGTCGGCAGTAGGCACGAGCAGCAACCGGGCATCGGCTTTCGCTTGTAGCACTTGCAGCCGGGCTAGCGTAAGGAAGGCGTCCTCGACCATTTCACCCCGTGTCAGCGACAGGTCCGGCTGCGTGTCCTGCAAGCGCAAGCTGAGGGTCTGCATAAACCCAGGACGCTGCTTCAGGCTCACTTGCTGCGCCAACGCCTGTCGAAAGCCCGCTTGCTGCAACTCGACGGCAAGCTTCTGCTGCATCTCGGTCATCGAGCCATAGCGGCGCAAGGCGTAATGCGAATCGCCAGGCAGGTACAGCAGCACGCTCTGGCTGACGTTGGCGGGTGTACGCAGCTCTATCAACAAAGTATTGGAAAGTGTCTGCCCGAGCATCTCGAGCGTGCTGACACTGTGAGGTTTGGGCTGCCCATAGGTATTCGGGGAAAACGCCGCAATCTCGCGCAGGGCGGCATGCTCCCACGGGCTAAGGTGCCCTTTGAGCGCCGCAAGCTCAGTGGCCAGACTGAAGCCGCTGCGTTTATCTGCGCCAAGCAAGTTCAGGTTCTGTGGGTTGTAGACCTGGTCTAGTTCATCCTGGTAGCGCCTGCCTACGTCCAGTTGTCGATAGCGTTCGAGAAACGCATCATCGGCTTCCAGCAGCAGGGAAGTGCTCCCTTCAAAACCCAGGCCCTTGCTCAGTACAACATCAGCACTGGCTTGCAGGCCCTGCATCAGGCGGGCCAGAGCAGGTTCGTAGGTGTACTTGCGGGGGTAGACAAACCTATTCAAATTCGGCTGGGCTACGTTGACCACTTTGATCCAGGACAGATCAGCCAAGCGCACGTCGTGGGGCACGTTGTCCGGCAGCAACGTTTGAAAATGTGTTTCGGCAAATTGCCGCAGCGCAGGCAAGCCACCTATTGCCTCATGCAGTTGATCTTGGCTGTTCTTGTGCTCACTGAAACGGCTGCGTAGCGCATTGATCTGCGCCCGCGTGGCGCGCTTCAGCCAGTCGGGTAACTGGCCCTTGATGAAGTCATCCGTTGCAGTCGACAGCTTCGCTTGCACGGCAGGCGATTGCTGAGTGGCAGTTGGCGTGGGCATGGCGGTTCCAGTGGTAGGCGATGGGCCGTACATGCTTGTACTTGTATGCCCTATCCATCAGCTGGAAACGCTTCAATCGCCTCGCGCTTCGCCGAGGCCTTCTGCCTGGATCAACGCCCGATAGTGCCCCGGGTTACAACCAAACCATTTGCGAAAAGCCTTGTAGAACGAACTGCTGTCGGCAAACCCGAGCCGCTCAGCAATTTCGCCCAGGGCCGGCTCCGTTTGCGCCAGCCAGGCAATGGCCAGCTCACGGCGGGCGCTGTCCTTGAGCCGCTGATAAGTCTGGCCCTCGTCGGCCAAGCGCCGCCGCAGGGTCGCGCCAGACAGGCACAAGCCGTGCGCAAGGCTTTCGGCATCCGGCCACTGCGCTGGGTCAAGGGCCAGCAGTTGGCCACGGATGCGCCGGGCCAGGCTGGCCGGGTCGCGGTACTTGACCAGGATGTTGCCCGGCGCCTCGGCCAGAAAACGCTGCAATTCCTGCGGCGTGCGCTTGAGCGGCAGGTCCAGGCAGTCGGCCGCAATGATGATGCGCGAGCGCGGGCGTTCGAACTGCAGGTTTTCCGAGAACATTACCCGGTAATCGTCACAGAACGGTGGCTCGGCGCAGCGCAGGTCGATGGCCAGGATCGGAATGCGTCGCCCCGCCAGCCAACAAGCGACGCCGTGCACGATCATCCAGAAGGTGAAATAGGTAAAGGCCCGGCGCGGTTGCTCACGCGGCTCGTTGATGACGATTTCGGCCAGGCTTTGCTGGCGCACCACGCTTGGCTGCAAGTCTTCGAGCATCAGCGACAGAAAGCCCATGGCGATTTCAAGGCCAGCCCCGAGAGTAGGCTGCGCCATGGCTGCACGTGTCAGAAAGGCCAGGCTGCCCACCGGCAGCCCGCGCGGGTCCATGGCGAAAAACTCGTCGTTGCAGCGACGCGCCAGCAGCCGCCACAGCCGCGCATAGGCATCGGCAGAGACGCGTGCCTGGGGCAACTCGAGCTGCGCCGGGTCGATGCCGGCACGCTGCAGCACGCCGACATCGGGCTGCCCGGCCGGGCAGGTCTGCAACAGGGCTTCACGCACCAGTTGCATGGAGATGGTGTCTTTATCGCTCATCGGCCATCCAGGTGGGTCTATGCCGGCCATCTTAGGCCGGGGCAGGAAAAACGCCAGCGTTGCCTCACAGGGTGGCCGCCAAACTCAGAAACGCCTGGATCAACCGCAGTTCGCGGCGCCGCTCCAGGCAGCCGATCATGTGCTGGTTAACCAGGCCGTCTCCCGCCAACGGCCGCGCCACCACCCGCGGGTCGTGGGCCACCTCGGTCGACGACACCACGCCAACCCCCAGTTCCGACGCCACCGCCTCGGTCACCGCTTCACGGCTGTCGAGCTCCAGCAGCACACGGGGCTGCACCCCGGCAGCGGCACAGGCCTTGTCGAACGTACGGCGGGTGGTCGAACTGGGCTCGCGCAGCACCATGATCTGCTGATTCAGCGCGGTCAACGGCAAGTCGCCTTCACCGTCCGCCCACGCATGCCCCGCTGGCAGCAACGCGCACAGCCGCGACTCGCACAAGCTTTGCAGGTACAAGCCCTTGCGCGGTTCGATTTCGGTCAGCACCGCGACATCGGCGTGCTCGGACAACAGCGCGGCCAAGGTTTCCTGGGCATTGCCCAAGCGCAGGTTGACGGTGATGCCCGGGTAGCGCTCGCGCAACTGGGCGAGCATCGGCATCACGCGGTGCGGGCCGTCCGCCGCCACCTCCAGGCGCCCCGTCAGCAACTGTCGGTTGGCTTCGAGCATCGCCTGGGCTTCTTCGGCCAGGCCGAACATGGCCCGGGTGATGGCCGCCAGCCGCGTGCCCTCCTCGGTCAGCTCCACCCGCCGCGCCGTGCGCCTGAGCAGGGTGATCTGGTAGTGCTCCTCCAGCGCCTTGACGTGCCCGGTCACGGCCGGCTGGCTGATGAACAGCCGCGCGGCGGCACGGGTGAAGCTGCCCTCACGGGCGACGGCATCGAAAGCGCGGAGCTGGAACAGGTTCATGTTTATCGGCCTGACTTATGGCTGGCATAACAACAAACAATTTGATTGATAGCTTAGCCAATTGCAACCTAGTCCCCGTAGTTTCAGCGCCAGATTTTTCGGCTGACCACCCGCCGCTTGTGAGGAACCACGGAATGAGCAACGCACCCATCCTGCTGACCCCCGGCCCCCTGACCACGTCGCTGCGCACCCGCCAAGCCATGCTGGTGGACTGGGGCTCCTGGGACAACGCCTTCAACCAACTCACCGCCAGCGTCTGCGAGCAACTGCTGGCGATCATCGACGGCAGCGTCAGCCACCACTGCGTGCCCCTGCAAGGCAGCGGCACCTTCGCCGTGGAAGCCGCCATCGGCACCCTGATACCCCGCAATGGCAAGGTGCTGGTGCTGATCAACGGCGCCTACGGCCAACGCCTGGCGAAAATCTGCAAGGTGCTGGGCCGCACCTACAGCACCTTCGAAACCGCCGAAGACCAACCGACCACCGCCGCCGATGTCGACCGCCTGCTGGCCGCCGACCCAGCCATCACCCACGTGGCGTTGATCCACTGCGAAACCAGCACCGGTATCCTCAACCCGCTGGCCGAGATCGCTCAGGTGATCAAACGCCACGGCAAGCGCCTGATCATCGACGCCATGAGCTCGTTCGGCGCGCTGCCGATCGATGCCCGCGAGGTCCCCTTCGACGCACTGATCGCCGCTTCGGGCAAATGCCTGGAAGGCGTGCCGGGGATGGGCTTCGTCTTCGCCGAAAAAACCGCCCTGGCCGCTGCCGAAGGCAACGCCCACTCGCTGGCCATGGACCTGCATGACCAGCACGCCTACATGGCCAAGACCGGCCAGTGGCGCTTCACCCCGCCCACCCACGTGGTCGCGGCGCTGCATGAAGCGCTGCAGCAGTACAACGAAGAAGGTGGCCTGCCTGCGCGCCACCAGCGCTACGCCGACAACTGCAAAACCCTGCTCGACGGCATGGCCGCCCTCGGCCTGCGCAGCTTCCTGCCGGCCGAGATCCAGGCGCCGATCATCGTCACCTTCCATGCCCCAAACGATGCCCGCTACCAGTTCAAAGACTTCTACGAGCGGGTCAAGGCCAAGGGCTTCATCCTCTACCCCGGCAAGCTTACCCAGGTCGAGACCTTCCGCGTCGGCTGCATCGGCGTGGTCGGGCCGGAGGGCATGCAGGCTGCGGTCAACGCCGTGGCCGAGGTGCTGCGGGAAATGGAAGTGCTGGACATTTGACCCTTTGCCCACCCCAATTCAGGAAATAGCGCACATGAACTACAGCAACCCTACCCAGCTGCAAGCCGCCATCCTCGACTGGGCCGGCACCGTGGTCGACTTCGGCTCGTTCGCCCCCACCCAGATCTTCGTCGAAGCCTTCGCCGAGTTCGACGTCCAGGTGTCCATCGAAGAAGCCCGAGGCCCGATGGGCATGGGCAAGTGGGACCACATCCGCACCCTGTGCAACGTGCCGGAAATCGCCGAACGCTACCGCAAGGTGTTCGGTCACACGCCCACCGACGATGACGTCACGGCCATCTACAACCGCTTCATGCCGCTGCAGATCGAGAAGATCGCCGTGCACTCGGCGCTTATCCCGGGCGCCCTGGACACCCTCACAGGCCTGCGCCAGGACGGCCTGAAGATTGGCTCGTGCTCGGGCTACCCGAAGGTGGTGATGGATAAAGTGGTGGAGTTGGCCGCCCAAAACGGCTATGTCGCCGACCATGTGGTGGCCACCGACGAAACCCCGAACGGCCGCCCCTGGCCGGCCCAGGCCCTGGCCAACGTGATTGCCCTGGGCATCGATGACGTGGCCGCCTGCGTGAAGGTCGATGACACCGTACCGGGCATCCTCGAAGGCCGCCGTGCCGGCATGTGGACGGTGGCACTGGTGTGCTCCGGCAACGCCCTGGGGCTGACCTGGGAAGGCTACCGCGCGTTGAGTGCCGAGAAACTGGAGCGCGAGCGCACGCGCATTCACGCGCTGTTCGCCAGCTCCCGCCCGCACTACCTGATCGACACCATCAATGAGCTGCCCGAAGTGATTGCCGACATCAACCGGCGCCTGGCCAAGGGCGAGATGCCGCAGGCATCCTGACCGGGAGCAGCCTTGTACTGCGAAGAGGCCAGTGACCACAGCGAAATCGAGGGTGTGGTCACTGGCCTCTTCGCAGCACAAGGCTGCTCCTACACCGTTCGCATGCGGCCAAGGTATTGAGCCTACTGCGGCAACTGCACCTGCGGCTTGGTGGCGACAAAAATGGCCCAGCTCGACACGAACAACGCGGCGATCAATGGCCCGATCACAAACCCGTTGAGCCCGAACACCGCCAACCCACCCAAGGTGGACACCAGAATCAGGTAATCCGGCATGCGCGTGTCCTTGCCCACCAGGATCGGGCGCAGCACGTTGTCCACCAGGCCGATCACCAGCACCCCGAACGCCGTCAGGATCACCCCCGGCAGAATCGCCCCGCTCAACAGGAAATACGCCGCCACCGGCGCCCACACGATCCCCGCCCCCACCGCTGGCAGCAGCGACAGAAACGCCATCATCACCGCCCACACCAACGCACTGGGGATATCCAGCACCCAGAATATGAAGCCGCCAAGCGCGCCCTGGGTAATGGCAACCAACACGTTGCCCTTGACCGTTGCCCGCACCACGCGGTTGAACTTCAGCTGCAAGCGGCGCTTCTGGTGTTCGGGCAGCGGCACCGCAAGGCGCACGCGACGCGCGACCTCGGCCCCTTCACGCAGGAAAAAGAACAGCAGGTAGACCATGATGCCGAAGCTCACCAGAAACTCGAATGTGCCCTGCCCAAAGCTGTAGGCCTGGCTGGCCAACGCCTGGCTGCCTTGGGTGGCCCACTTGGTGATCTTCTCGCGCAGCCCTTCCAGGTTGCCGATGCCCAAGCTGTCCAGGCCGTGCTGCACGAACCCCGGCAGCATGTTCATGCCATGCTCGACGTAGCCGGCAATGTCCAATTGCCCGCTCTCGATGCGCTGGTACAACGTCGCCCCCTCCTGCACCAACAAGGCACTGGTGATGATCACAGGCAATACAGCCACCACCAGGCAAATCAACAGCGTCGTGGCGGCGGCAAGGTTGCGCCGCCTGCCAAACCGTATCAGCAGGCTGCGCTGCAGCGGCGCGAACAGGATGCCGAGAATCACCGCCCAGAAGATCGCCCCGTAGTAAGGCAGCAAGATCCACACGAAGGCGATGGTCACCAGTGCCAGTAGCACGGCCAAGGCTCTGTTCTGCAAAGCGGTTTCGTTCATGAAGGATCCTCAAGTGTCCTGAACGTTAGTGCGCGGCGTAGGGGTAAAAGTGCCGTCGCGCCGTTGATTCAGGTCAATGCCGGCAAAACCGCCAAGCCATAGCATTCAGGCCTTTTGCCCCGGTGCGCACATGACCCTTCCCGCCAAGCCCGAACTGCTGGCCCCCGCTGGCACCCTCAAGACAATGCGCTACGCCTTCGCCTACGGCGCCGACGCCGTCTATGCCGGCCAACCACGCTACAGCCTGCGGGTGCGCAACAACGAATTCGACCACGCCCACCTGGCGCTGGGCATCCAGGAGGCTCATGCCCTGGGCAAGCGTTTCTACGTGGTGATCAACATCGCCCCGCACAATGCCAAGCTGAAAACCTTCCTCAAGGACCTCGCACCGGTGATCGCGATGGCGCCGGATGCGCTGATCATGTCCGACCCCGGCCTGATCATGCTGGTGCGCCAGCACTACCCACAGATGCCGGTGCATTTGTCGGTGCAGGCCAACACCGTCAACTGGGCCAGCGTGCAGTTCTGGCAGCAGCTGGGGCTGAGCCGGGTGATCCTGTCGCGGGAGCTGTCGCTCGAAGAAATCGAAGACATCCGCCACCACGTGCCGGACATGGAACTGGAAGTGTTCGTCCACGGTGCCCTGTGCATGGCCTACTCCGGCCGCTGCCTGCTCTCGGGTTACCTCAACAAGCGCGACGCCAACCAAGGCACCTGCACCAATGCCTGCCGCTGGAAATACGACGCCACGCCGGCCAGCGAGGATGCCACCGGCGACATCGTGCGCGAAGTGCAACCGACCCTGGGGCTCGGTGCCCCTACCGATCAGGTCTTCCTGCTGCAGGAAAGCAACCGCCCGGACGAAGCGATGCCGGCGTTCGAGGACGAACACGGCACCTACATCATGAACGCCAAGGACCTGCGGGCCATCCAGCACGTCGAACGCCTGGCCGGCATGGGCGTGCACTCGCTGAAAATCGAAGGCCGCACCAAGTCACACTTCTACTGCGCCCGCGCGGTGCAGTCCTACCGCCAGGCCATCGACGACGCCGTGGCAGGCCGGCCTTTCGACCGCGCCCTGATGGGCAACCTCGAATCCCTGGCGCAGCGCGGCTACACCGAAGGCTTCCTGCGCCGGCATGTGCACGATGAGTACCAGAACTACCAGCGTGGCAACTCGGTGTCTGACCGCCAGCAGTTCGTCGGCGAACTGACCGGCGCGCGTGTGGACGGCCTGGCTGAGGTCAAGGTCAAGAACCGCTTCGCCGTGGGCGACCACCTGGAGCTGATGACCCCGCGCGGCAACTACCATTTCGACCTGCACCGCCTGTGCGACCGCCAGCAGCAGGCCATCGAGGTAGCGCCGGGTGACGGCCATGTGGTGTACCTGCCGATTCCGGAGCAGGTCCCGCTGGAATACGGCCTGCTGATGCGTGACCTGCGCCACGACGAGGCCGCCGCCTGACAACGCTGTAATGCGCAGCTCAGCTGGCTGACAGCCAGCAACGGCCAACATCAAGGCTCTCTCGCATGAGGCCACGCCATGTTGCGCAACCCCTTCCGCCGTACCTTCGTCAAAGGCCTGGGCGCCGCCACTACGCTGGCGGGCCTGGGGCTGTGGCGGCCGCTGGCCCAGGCCGCCAATGGCCGCGACCTGGCCGGCCAGCACTTCGAGCTGTCGGTCGGCCAGACCGCAGTCAACATCACCGGCCGCCCTCGCACCGCCCTGACTGTCAACGACAGCCTGCCCGGCCCGCTGCTGCGCTGGCGCGAAGGTGACACCGTCAGCCTGCGCGTGCGTAACCGCCTCGCCCAGAGCACCTCGATCCATTGGCATGGCATCCTCCTGCCGGCCAACATGGACGGTGTGCCAGGCCTGAGCTTTGCCGGTATCGAGCCCGGCGGCGACTACCTTTACCAGTTCACCCTGCGCCAAAGCGGCACCTACTGGTACCACAGCCATTCCGGGTTGCAGGAGCAGGCCGGGGTGTATGGGGCGATCGTTATCGAACCCCGCGAACCCGAGGCGCATCAGTACCAGCGTGACCATGTGCTGCTGTTCAGCGACTGGTCGGACCAGCCCCCTGAACAGCTGTTGGCGACCCTGAAAAAACAGTCCGACGCCTTCAACTACCACAAACGCACACTCGGCGATTTCATCGCTGACGTGGCCGACCATGGCTGGAGCACTACTGTCGCCGAGCGCATGAGCTGGGCCCGCATGCGCATGAGCCCCACGGACCTGGCCGATGTCAGCGCAGCCACCTACACCTACTTGCTCAATGGCCAACCACCGGATGGCAACTTCACCTGCCTGTTCCAGCCGGGCGAAACCGTGCGCCTGCGGCTGATCAACGCCTCGGCCATGACCTATTTCGACTTCCGCATCCCCGGCCTGACGCTGACCGTGATCGCCGCCGACGGCCTGCCGGTGACACCCGTGAGCGTGGACGAACTGCGCATCGCCGTGGCCGAAACCTACGACGTGCTGGTGACCGTCGGCGACCTGCCCGCCTACACGCTGTATGCCCAGAGCATGGACCGCAGTGGCTACGCGCGCGGCACCCTGGCCCGCGCCAACGGCCTGCAGGCGCCCGTGCCGCAACCAGACCCGCGCCCCGTACTGAGCATGGCCGACATGGGCCACGGCGCCATGGCAGGCATGGACCACAGCAACATGGCCGGCATGGACCATTCCAGCATGGCCGCCCTGCAGCAACACCCACCCAGCGAAACCGGCAACCCTCTGGTGGAGATGCAGACCATGGCCCCACGGCCCAACCTCGCCGACCCAGGCATCGGCCTGCGTGGCAACGGCAGGCGCGTGCTGACCTACGCCGACCTGCGCAGCCCTTACCCCGACCCGGATGGCCGCGAACCCTCACGCGACATCGAGCTGCACCTGACCGGCCACATGGAGCGCTTTGCCTGGTCGTTCGACGGGGTCAAGTTCAGCGATGCCGAACCGTTGCGCCTGGCCTATGGCGAGCGGGTGCGCATCACCTTGGTCAACGACACCATGATGACCCACCCCATCCACCTGCATGGCATGTGGAGCGACCTGGAAGACGAACAGGGGCGCTTTCTGGTGCGCAAACACACCGTCGACATCCCGCCTGGCAGCCGCCGCAGCTACCGAGTCACCGCCGACGCCCTGGGCCGCTGGGCCTACCACTGCCATTTGCTCTACCACATGGAGACCGGCATGTTCCGCGAGGTACGCGTCGATGAATGAGCTCAATAACCGTCGCATCGTCACCGGTGTGGCCCTGGTGGCGCTGCTCGCCAGTGAACGCGCCATGGCCGCCGGCCTGCAGCACAGGGGCCACGGCGCCATGCCCATGGACCACAGCCAGATGAACCACGCAACGCCGCCTGCGCAACAGCCGCGTACGCCGCTGCCGGTGCTCAGTGACGCCGACCGTCGCGCAGCCTTCCCGCCGCTGCCAGGGCACCAGGTGCATGACCGGGCACTGAACGGGGCGGTGATCGTCGACCAGCTTGAATACCAGCACTTCGACAGCAGCGGCGCGTTGAACTGGAACGCCAGCGCCTGGGTCGGCGGCGACATCGACCGCCTGTGGCTGCGCAGCGAGGGCGAACGCGAGCAGGGCAAGACCCACAAGGCCGAACTGCAGGCGCTCTGGGGCCACGCCATCAGCCCTTGGTGGGAACTGGTCGGCGGCCTGCGCCAAGACTTCAAGCCCGCCAGCGGGCAGGCCTGGGGAGCCTTCGGTATCCAGGGCACGCCGCTGTATGGCGTTGAGCTGGAGGCCACTGCCTACGTCGGCGAGCGGCAACAGACCGCGCTGCGCCTGGAAGCCGCTTACGCTATGCTGCTGACCAACCGCTGGGTACTCGAACCCACCCTGGAAGCCAACGTTTTTGGCCGCGACGATGCGCGCCGCGAGCAAGCCACGGGGCTGGCCGACAGCGAAATCGGCCTGCGCCTGCGCTATGAAATCAGCCGTGGTTTCGCGCCGTACGTCGGGGTCAGTTTCAATCGCTTGCACGGCAACCGCGCCGACCAGGCCCGCGAAGACGGCGAAGACACCGGCCAGACCCGCCTGGTGGCCGGTATCCGCCTGCGTTTCTAAAGGAGTGTTTCACCATGCTGCACAAACACCTGCTGACCCTCGGGCTGCTGGCTATCACTGGCCTGGCCCAGGCCGCCGAGGCCATCGATGTCTACCGCGACCCCAACTGCGGCTGCTGCAAGGCCTGGATCAGCCACCTGCGCGACAACGGCTTCACCGTCAACGACCACGTCGAACCGAACATGAGCGCAGTCAAGCAACGCCTGGGCGTGGCACCGCGCCTGGCGTCGTGCCATACCGGAGTGATCGACGGCAAGTTCGTCGAAGGGCATGTGCCGGCCGAACAGGTCCGCCTGCTGGCCAAACGCAACGACCTCAAGGGCCTGGCTGTCCCCGGCATGCCCATGGGCTCGCCGGGCATGGAAATGGGTGACCACAAAGACGCCTACCAGGTCATCGGTGTGACCCAGGATGGCCAGGACACCGTGGTCGCCAACTACTGATGCTCAGCGAGTGGGCGCTGTTCCTCAGCGCCTTCGGCGCCGCCACCCTGCTGCCGCTGCAATCGGAGGCCGTGCTGGTTGGTTTGCTGCTGCGCCAGCCCGACGCCTGGCCGACCTTGTTGCTGGTGGCCACCTTGGGCAATGTGCTCGGTTCGGTGGTCAACTGGGTACTGGGCCGGGCCATCGAGCACCTGTGTGGCAAGCGGTGGTTCCCGTTCAGCGCCCGCCAGCTCGAACGCGCGCAACACCGCTACCAGCGCTGGGGGCAGTGGTCGCTGCTGCTCAGCTGGATGCCAGTGATCGGCGACCCGCTGACCCTGATCGCGGGGATCATGCGTGAGCCCTTCTGGCGCTTTATGCTGCTGGTGACCCTGGCCAAGGCCGGCCGTTACGCCGTGGTGGCGATGATCACCCTGGGCTGGTTTCACGCCTGGTAACACCTTTGCCGCTTCAGGCGGTCAACTGGCTGTTACAGTCGCTTATTCCTACATGGCCCTACACGGAGTGCCCCCATGCTGCGCGCAACCGCCCTGGCCCTTGCCTGCCTTGTCGGCGGCCCGGCCCTTGCTGCCGAGTCGCCCACCTACGGCAAACAACTCGAAGGGTTCAGCTACCCTCACCCGCTCAAGCATTTCGACTTCAGCTCCCAGGGCCAAGCCCTGCAGATGGGCTACATGGACGTACCCGCCCAAGGCCAGGCCAATGGCCACAGCGTGGTGCTGATGCATGGCAAGAACTTCTGCGCCGCTACCTGGGAAACCACCATCAATGCACTGAGCAAAGCCGGCTACCGGGTCATCGCCCCGGACCAGATCGGCTTCTGCACCTCAAGCAAACCTGCGTATTACCAGTACAGCTTCCAGCAATTGGCGGACAACACCCACGCCTTGCTCGACCAGCTGGGCGTCAAGCAGGCCATTGTGCTTGGCCACTCCACCGGCGGCATGCTCGCGACCCGCTATGCGCTGATGTACCCGCAGCAAGTCGAACGCCTGGCGATGGTCAACCCGATTGGCCTGGAAGACTGGAAGGCCCTGGGCGTCCCCTACCGTACGGTGGACCAGTGGTATGCACGGGAGCTCAAGCTCGATGCCGCAGGGGTGCGTGAGTATGAGCGCAAGACCTATTACGCCGGGCGCTGGAAGCCGGAGTATGAGCGCTGGGTACAGATGCTGGTGGGCCTCAACCAAGGGCCGGGGCATGAAGCAGTGGCGTGGAACTCGGCGTTGATCTACGACATGATTTTCACCCAGCCGGTGTACCACGAGTTCAAGGACCTGAAGATGCCGACCCTGTTGCTGATCGGTGACCAGGACACCACGGCCATCGGCAGCGACATCGCGCCGCCAGAGGTCAAGGCACGCTTGGGCAAATACCAGGTGCTGGGGCCACAGGTGGCCAAGCTGATCCCCCAGGGTGAACTGGTGACGTTCGAGGGTATGGGTCACGCGCCGCAGATCGAAGAGCCGATGCGGTTCAACCGGACGCTCATCGAGTGGTTGGGGCGCTGAGTCGGCTACCCCCCAACCTACTGAGTGGGCGCAACTGCCTTCGGCAAAATCTAAACTTATGCGCGATCACTGTGTGGGCTTGCCCGCGAACACGGGCGCAGCCCGTGCCATCCATCGTGTCGCTCCCACAGGGGCTTAGCCGAAGCGTTGCAACTGCATCTCGCGTAAGCGGCTCAAGGTGCGTTGATACGGAAACGCCAAGTACCCTTGGGTATAAAGCGCGTCAAGCGGCACCTGCGCCTCCAGGTACAACGCCACCCGGCGGTCGTAGCATTCGTCGACCAGGGCAATGAACCGGCGCACCGCATCGTCCTTGGGCGACAGCGCCGGCAGCTCCCGGTCCCCTGCCGCGACCCGCGCCGCACCATCCTCGGTACCACGGGCAATCCGCCCGGCCCGTTGCTCGCCACCTAACGCTGGCACGCCTTCCAGCAGAATTGACGGGTAACGGTCGCACAGGGCCATGAACTCCATCGCCGCCAAGGGCTGCTCGCAGAGGTCGGTGAAGCGGCACCAGATGGCCTGCTCGCTGCGCCGGATGACGTTTATCTGCCTTGAGCCAATGGCCAGCGGCTGCTCGCTGCCGGGGTCAGCCGGGCTGAGTTGGCGGAACACTTCACCCAGCACGCCGCGCTCACCGGCCTCAGTGACCCAGTAACGTTGCCGCACAGCCCCCGGATGCAGGCGATGGTCCTGCTCGCCGGCCACCGACAACACCCGCATGTGCCGTTCAATGGCGGCAATCGCGGGCAGGAAGCGGTCACGGTTAAAGCCATCGCGGTAGAGTTGGTCGGGCGGTTGGTTAGAGGTGGCGACAATCACCACGCCCTGGTCGAACAACACCTGGAACAGGCGGCCGAGGATAATCGCGTCACCGATGTCATTGACGAACAACTCGTCGAAGCACAATACGCGAATCTCCCGGGCCAGTTCACGGGCCAGGGCCAGCAGCGGGTCGGCGGTGCCGTTGAGCTGGAACAACCGCTGGTGCACCCAGGCCATGAAATGGTGAAAGTGCTGGCGCCGGCTGGGGTGCTGCAGGCAACGGTGAAACTGGTCCATCAGCCAGGTCTTGCCCCGGCCGACAGGGCCCCAGAGGTAGACACCCTGGGTCAGGCGGCCCTGTTCGATCGCCTCGAAACAGGCCTGCAACGCATCGACTGCGTGGGCCTGGGCGGGGTCATGGACATAGCCGTGGTCGGTCAGGGCTTGTTGGTAGAGGGTCTGCGGTTGGGCGGTCATGCCGCATTATCGGTACTGGCCCCATCCTCAGCAAGCCAACGCCGCTCCTGTGTGGGAGCAGCCTTGTGCTGCGAAGAGGCCAGTGCAGGCCACAACTATCTAAAGTGTCACCACCGGCCTCTTCGCAGCGCAAGGCTGCTCCTACACGAACCGTGCATGGCAGAAGCCAGCGCTTCAGCCCTCGCCCAGCCCCACTTTCAACAGCGCCCCGTCCTTGTCATCGGTCAACACGTACAGATACCCATCCGGGCCTACCCGCACATCACGGATACGCGCCTTGAGGTCCCCCAGCAAACGCTCTTCGTGCACCACCTTGTCGCCCTCGAGCTGCAGACGGATCAATTGCTGAGTAGCCAGCGCCCCAATGAACAGGTTGTGGTCCCACGCTTTGAACGTCGGGCTGTCGTAGAACGCCATGCCGCTGATGCCAGGGGACTTTTCCCAGACATGGTGCGGGTCGACCATGCCATCGACGTGCTTGCCCTTGGCCTCCGGGATCGGCAGCAGCGAGTAATTGATGCCGTGGGTGGCAACCGGCCAGCCGTAGTTCTTGCCGGGCTGGGGAATGTTGATTTCGTCGCCGCCCCGTGGGCCGTGTTCGTGAGTCCAGAGCTTGCCAGTCCAAGGGTTGAGTGCTGCGCCCTGCTGATTGCGATGGCCGAACGACCAGATCTCGGAGCGCACGTTGTCTTTGCCGACGAAGGGGTTGTCTTTGGGCACTTCGCCGTCAGGCAAGATCCGCACGACCTTGCCTTGCAGCTTGTCGAGGTCCTGGGCAGTCGGCCGCTGGTTGTTTTCGCCCAGGGCAATGAACAGGTAACCGTCTCGGTCGAATACCAGCCGCGAACCGAAATGGTTGCCCACCGAGAGCTTGGGCTGCTGGCGGAAGATCACCGTGAAGTTTTCTAGCCGTGCGCGGTCTTCGGACAGCTGACCGCGGCCGACCGCCGTCCCTGCCTTGCCATCATTACCCGCTTCGGCATAGGACAGGTAAACGGTGCGGTCCTTGCCGAACTCCGGCGACAACACCACGTCCAGCAACCCGCCCTGCCCTTCGGCCCAGACCTGAGGCACGCCACTGATAGGCGGGCCGACCTTGCCTTCGGCGTTGACTACCCGCAGGTTGCCGGGGCGCTCGGTCACCAGCATGTCCTTGCCGCCCGGCAAGAAAGCCAATGCCCAAGGATTGCGCAGGCCATCGGCGACGGTGCTGACGGTCAATGGCCCTTCTTCGCTGGGGAACTGCTGCTCGGAAGCCGCGTGCGCCAACAGGGGCAGCAGCGCGGCAGCGGTCAAGGTGGTCAGCCAGGTAGCTCGGGTCATGCAGAATTCCTTTCGACGGGGCTTACGGCGCGCGTGGGTTATCGCGCGGCGGCCGGGTGGGTTCCAGATTGGGCGCTTGCTGTTGGCGGCGCAGGTTGTCGCCGTTGCCAATGCCGCGGTTGTCCAGCGAGGGCGTGCGCTGGTAGGGGTCGGTGGATGGGCCACGCACGGGCGGTGTGGCCGGCATGCTGCCCTGGCGGCTATTGGGGTTGGCGCGCTGGATCGGGCTGTTGTAGGGGTTGTTGTTGCTGGCCGCGAGTTGCAAGGGCGCAACCGGCGCTGCGCGCGCGGGCAGGCACAACGCCAGGCCGATGGCCAGGATTGGCAGTGCTAGGTTCATGCTTCACCTCCTGTACGAAATGCCGCGCCTTGTGCGTTGGATAGCCTAAGGCGCGAGGGGTTCGCGGCAAAAGTGTGAAAGCGGCTGGAGATAATTCCTGATGTTTCAGTATGGACCCCAAGGGGCTGCAGCGCAGCCCCGCCGGGCTCATTGGCCGCTGCGGAAGGCCATCCACAGGCGGTTACGCTGGCGCAAGTCGGACAGTGCCATGCTGCGGTCGGCGTACAACCGTTGACGCACCTGGGCTGGCGGGTAGATGTCCGGGTCGTTGCGCACGGCAGCGTCGACCAAGGGGGTGGCCGCTTGGTTGGCATTGGCGAAGAACAGCGTGTTGGTCAGCGCGGCGATGGAGTCCGGCTTGAGCATGAAGGCGATGAACGCGCGGGCTGCCTCCGGGTGTGGCGCGTCCTTGGGGATGACCAGGTTGTCCTGCCAGACCAAGGTGCCTTCCTGGGGGATGCGGTAGATCAGCTCGAACGGTTTGCCAGCACGGCGTGCCTGGTCGGCGGCCATCGCCGCATCACCGTTGTAGGTGAGCGCCAGGCACACGCTGCCATTGGCCAGGTCGCTGATCTGCCGGCCGTTGGCAACATAGCGCACAGAGGGCTGCAGCTGGTTCAGCAGTGCCTGCGCGGCGTCCAAGTCGGCCTTGTTCTGGCTGTAAGGGTCCTTGCCCAGGTAGTTCAAGGTCAGGCCGATCACTTCCTGCGGCGAGTCGGGCATGGCGATGCCGCAATCCTTCAGGCGGCTGGCGTACTCCGGTTTGAACAACAGGTCGAGGCTGTCCAGCGGCACATCGCCCAGGCGCTGGCGCACGGCCTCGACATTCACCCCCAGGCCCAGCGTGCCCCAGGTGTAAGGCACCGCGTAGCGGTTGCCGGGGTCGGCCTCGGCCAGTTTGGCCAGCAAGTCCTTGTCGAGGTTGGCATAGCCGGGCATGGCCTGGGCATCGAGCGGCTGCAGGGCCTTGGCCTTGAGCGCCCGGGCCAGCACGGTGGATGACGGCACCACCACGTCATAGCCGCTGCCACCTGTCAGCAGCTTGGTCTCGAGCACCTCGGTGGTGTCAAAGGTGTCGTAGCGTACCTTGTAGCCCGTTTCGCGCTCGAAGCGCTGGAGGGTTTGCGGGGCGACATAGTCGGCCCAGCTGTAGAGGTTGACGACCTTCTCCTGGGCTTGCAGCGGCAGGGCCAGGCACAGGGACAGCAGGCACAGCGATCGACGCATGACGGACACCTCGGCAAAGGGAGCTGTCCGTCACTGTAGTCCACACCACTCGCACCCTGCACGATTCGGGTAGGAGCAGCCTTGCGCTGCGAAGAGGCCAGTGACAACAGCATAGATTTCCGCTGTTTGCACCGGCCTCTTCGCAGCACAAGGCTGCTCCTACCTGAATCCCCACATAGCTGTCAGTAAGCCATGCTCCAGGTCAGGGTGTAGGTGCGCCCACGGCCCTGGTAGTCATACAGGTATGCTGGGCCATAGGTCGGTGCATAGAACAACGTCGCCCGCTGCCCCCAGACCGTGCTGTACTGTTTGTCCAGCAAGTTCTGAATGCCTGCGCTGAAGGTGCCGAAGCCGGTTTCCTGGCTGCCCAGCAGGTCGAAGGTGGTGTAGCCGTCGATCTCTTGGTCGGCATCGTCCTTGAGGGTGAACGCATGGTTGGCCTGCAGGCGGGCACTGCGGCCATCGCCCTTCCAGCCAACAAACGCCGTGGACTTGGACAGCGACGCATAACGGGCATCGCGTTTCATCCAGCCACCGTCGACGTCTTCTTCCTCGGAGCGGGTCAGGTGCAGCGTACCCCCGGCTTCCCAACCGCTCTGGAAGTGGCGGGTCAATGCACCTTCGAAACCAAAGTCACGGCTCTTCTGCTCTTCGACATTGATGGTCAGCGTCTGCGAATCGACATTGATGATCTTGTCCGACCAGATATAGTACAGCGCCGCCTGAGCGTCCCAATCCACGTCGGCATAGCGCCAGCCCAGCTCGACCTGGCGGCTCTTGATGCCGGCCAGCGGGTTGTCGGCGACGCTCAAGCCCGGCTTGCCGTAATACTTGGCCGGGTCCGGCAGGTCGAAACCTTCACCGTAGTTGGTCCACACCTGATGGCCATTCTTGAAGTCGTAGATGGCGCCGACGTTGTACAGGTTGACTTGGTAATCGTTACTGCCGCCGGGTACGCCTTTGAATTCGCTGACATCCACGTCCATCTGCTGCCGCCGGGCGCCGCCGGACAAGGTCAGGTTGTCGGTGGCATGCCAATCGAGCTGGGCGTACACCGACACACCGTCAACCCGGTAGCTGGGGTAGCGCGCGGCCTTGCTGGCCTTTTCCATGTCCAGCCCACCGCTTTCGGATGAGGTCAGGGCGTCGAAGGTGGTCTGTTCGGCGTTGAAGCGCTCGCGGTCCAGGTCGACACCGTAGGTCAGCTTGAGCGTGTCCCACTGCTTGGCGAACAGGCCTTTGAGGCTGGTGACCTCAAAGTTCTGTTGTGATGCGGCGAAGTACACCCCGCGCGAACCGGTGGGTGTGGCGCGGTTGTAGTACGGGAACGGGTAGAAGTTGTCGTCTTCCTTGCGGTACGAGGCCTGCAGGTAGAAGTCTTGGCCCAGCACATCGGTGTGATGGTAGTTGGCGTTGAGCAACAGGCGCCGGGTACGTGGTTCCAGGTCAGAGGAATAGCCACTGCGCAGCTCGGCGTCTTCCAGGTCCGAAGGGGCGTTGTAGTTGAGGTTGGGGAAGTAGATGCCGGTGCTGCCGTGGTTGCCCGAGTCGTAGTACTGGGCCAGCAGGTCCAGGCTCTGCTCATCGGTCAGCTTCAGCCCCAGGGTGCCGAGCACGTCGATGGTGCGGTTGTATTGCAGGTCGGTCTGGGTATTGTCGATGAAGATCTGATCGCCAGCGCCGTCATAGAAGGCTTCGTTCTGTTCGCCGGAAATACCAAGGCGGGCACTGACCCGCTCGTTGCCGCCGCTGATCGACTGGGCGATGCGGGTGGCCAGGTCATCACTGTTGTTGAAGCCGCTGCTGGCACCCAGCTGGGTCTCGAAGCGGGCCGGGCCGGGCTCGCCCTTCTTGGTCACAATGTTGATGATGCCGCCGGTGGCGCCGCCGCCGTAAAGGGCGCTGGCCCCCGACAGCACTTCGACACGCTCGACGTTGAACGGCGAGATGCTGTCGAACTGGCGCGACAGGCCGCGCGAGCTGTTCTGGCTGACCCCGTCGATCATTACCAGCACATTGCGCCCGCGCATGTTCTGGCCATAGTTGGTGCGCCCTTCTGGCGCCAGGTCCAGGCCAGGCACCAACTTGCCGATGGCTTCCTTGAGGCTCACCCCGCTGTCGATCTGCTCACGCAGTTGCTGCTGGTCGACCACCCAAACGGTGCCAGGGATTTCGCTGATCGCCGTGCTGGTGCGCGAGGCCACACTGACCTCGATGGGCTTGAGGTTGACGGCCTGCGGCGCGGCGTCCGCCTTGCGCAGGGTAACCGTGCGGGCATCGCTGAACTGCCAGCTCATGCCACTGCCCGCCAGCAACTGCTGCAGTGCCTGCTCGATGCTGTAGCTGCCCTGCAACGCCGGGCTGTTCAGGCCCGCGACATCGTGAGTGGTGTACAGCAGGTGCAACCCGGCCTGGTCGGCGAAGGCCGTGAGCGCTTGGTCCAGCGCCTGGGCAGGCAGGTCCAGCTGCACTTGGCGGGCTTCCACCTGGGGCTGTTTCGCACCACTTGAGGCCATCGCCTGCAAGGGGCCAGCCAGCATGGCCAAGGCAGTGCAAGACAACAAGGCGTGATGAAGGGGACCGCTGCGGCGGTGCGAAGGCTTGAGCGTAAGGGCCACGAATGAGCTTCCAGGCAAGTCGTAAATGAGAATGGGTTGCTGATCAGTCCCACTACGACGATCTGGCCTGGCTGAACTTGCAGCGGCAGATGAAAAATATTTGGATTATTTTTTACCGGCTCAGTGCACCACGGCCAACCACGGCAAGTAGGTGACCTGCAGGCCATAACGTTGCTCAAGGGTGCGCAGCAGCGCCTGGGGTTCATCGAGGTCGAATACACCGCTGACTTCCAGGGCCGCCAGCTTCGTGTCAGACAGCAGAATGCGCCCCTGTTGGTAGCGCTCAAGCTCCGCCAGCACCTGCCCCAGCGGCTTGCCGTTGAAGATCAGCTTGCCGCGCTGCCAAGCGGTCTGTGCACTGGCGTCAGGCGACACCGGTACGCTGCGCTCACCCACCGTGGCTTCGCCCTGGGCCAGTACCACGCGGCCATCGCGGCGCACGCTGAAGGTCGCGCCCGTGCCGCGCACCGCCTCGCCTGCGCTATCGACCACAAAGGGCCGTGGGTCACTGGCCGTCTCGAACAAGGCTTCGCCCGCATTGAGCACCACGCGGCGCTCGCGGTCGGTGAACGCGACGGTCAAGGCACTGCCGCTGTTCAGCAGTACCCGCGAGCCATCGGCCAGGGTCACCGCCTGCCGTTGCCCGAGGCCTGTGTGGTAGTCCGCCAGCCAGATAGGCGCCTGCTGCCAGCCGTTATAACCCGCGACCAACAGCGCCAGCGATGCTGCCAGGCCTGCGGCCCAGTGCCGTTTGCGTCGGGCAGGCGGTGCCGCGACAACCTGAGCGGTTGGGGTGTGGCCGATGTCCAGCCACAGTGCCTCTGCCTCGCGCGCGGCCTCGGCATGCGCCGGGCTCAGTGCGCACCAGCGCTGGTAGCGCGCGTAGTCCGCTGCACTGGCGTTGCCCGAATGCAACAACACCTGCCAATCGAGGGCATCGTCAGAGAGGTCGCTGAGCGGTTGGGCGGCTGGCATGGCGTAAGGCTCAGTCATGGTTGTGTTTGAGCCAGTCACGGCAATGGCGCAGCGCCTGGCCGATGTATTTTGCCACCATGCTCTCGGAAACGCCCAACCGTTGTGCGATCTGCGCCTGGGTCAGGCCTTCGACGCGGTTGAGCAACAGGGCCTGGCGGGCATTGCTGGACAGTTGCAACAGCGCCTCATCGAGTATCTGCAAGCGCTCGCGGGCGAGCAGCGCGGCCTCGGGCGCAGGCGCCGGGCAGGCCACCTCGCCAGTGCCATCGGTATCTTCGTGGCGGGCGGCGATACGCTGTTCACGGCGCAAGGCATCGATCGCCAGGTTGCCCGCCACCCGGAAAATGAAGCTGCGTGCATGCAGCACCGGCACGGCCTGCTCGTCGATCTTCACCAGCTTCAGGTACGTCTCCTGCGCGACGTCGGCAGCACGCTGCCGGTCGCTCATGCGCCGAGTCAGGAACAGCAAGAGGTCGTCGTAGTGCTCCTGGAAACTCGCCAGCAGACCAGACACGGGAGACGTCAGCATGGGGTAGGAGAAAGGCCAGTAAGAGGAATTGTCGGGCGTTAATGAGAAACAGTATCTTTCATTGGACGCGCTACTTTCAACGTCAACGCGCATTTGCCACACTGGCGGTTGAATTCTTCAGGCAAGGTTGCAACCCATGACTGCCCGATTGCACCGCTGGTTGCTGATACTGCTGATGGCTTACGGCCTCAGTGCCTGCGCCTTGTTTCAGGCGCGTGACCCACTGAATATCAACGTGATTGGCATCGAACCGCTGCCCGGGCAGGAGCTGGAACTGCGCATGGCGGTGAAAATACGTGTGCAGAACCCCAACGAAACCGCGATCGATTACAACGGTATCGCGCTCGACCTGCAGGTGAACGGCCAGCCGCTGGCCGCCGGTGTCAGCGACCAGCAGGGCCACATAGGCCGTTTCGACGAGGCGGTAATCGTGGTGCCGGTGAGCGTGACCGCGTTCTCCTTCCTGCGCCAGGCCTATGGCCTGGGCCAGCGGAGTTCGCTGCAAGGGCTACCCTATGTACTGCGCGGCAAATTGGCCGGTGGGCTGCTGGGCACCGTCCGCTTCACCGATGAGGGCACGCTGGACCTGCCCAAGGCAGCCGGCACCTACTGGTAGCCCACTCAACGATTGCTGTTGGCGGCGGCCATCATCTTGTTGACTTCGCTGCGCACCATGCTGGCGTATTCAGGCGGCGACATGGCCTCCAGTTCAGCCCGCACCCATTCCGCCCATTTGCCCTTGCGCCGTGGCTTTTCGGAGATAAGCCGGGCGGCTTCGCCCTTGGCCTTGCCCAGGTTGCTCTGCCACAGTTCGAACAACCGCGCCTTCTCTGCCTCGATCTGCGCCCGTTCCTCGAAGCTCCTGTTGGCCAGATTGAAACTCATGAAGGTACCTGCCTGCTGAAAATGGCCGCTATCTTACACCGTAGCGACGCGTCATCGGAAAGCCGGCGCAACTTTCCCGACGCACCGGCATCCATTGTTCACCCCCCATTGACGAGGATGAGTTCATGGCCCGAAAAAACGCCGTACAAGCCGCCAGCGATCAGATCAAGGATCAGGTCTTCAGCGAACTGCAGTCACTGATCGAAGAATCCGAAAAGCTGCTCAACGACAGCGCTGCCCTGGTTGGCGAGGAGGCCGAAACCCTGCGCGCGCAAGTCAGCCTCAAACTGCGCCAGGCTCGCCAGGCCGCGAGCAACGTACGTGACAAGGCTCAACCGGTGGTGGATGCCACCCAGGACTACATCGGCGGCCACCCTTGGCAGACCGTCGCGGTGTCCGCAGGCTTCGGCCTGGTGGTCGGCCTGTTGCTGGGTCGCCGCTACTAAGCCCTTTTATGAACGCAGTGCCGCCTGAACGGCTTCAGGCGGCCTGCGCCATTGGGATGCCGCTATGAAAGCGCAGTTCCTGGTCCGGTGACTGGATCAGCTCGGCTTCTGCCTCACGTACCAGCTCAACCCTGCGGGCGATGTCCGCTTCTTCGCCGTACTGATGGGCCAGCTTCAGGTAGCCCTGGTAATGGCGCGCTTCACTCTTCAGCAGGCCGTGGTAGAACGTGCCCAGCTCTTCATCCAGGTGCGGCACCAGCGCGGCAAAGCGCTCGCAACTGCGTGCTTCGATAAAGGCCCCCACCACCAAGGTATCGACCAGCTTGACCGGCTCGTGGGCACGTACCAAGCGGCGCAAGCCGGAGGCATAACGCCCGGCCGACACTGGCCGCAAGGGCACGCCCCGGCGCTTCATCAGGCGCAGCACCTGCTCGTGGTGCACCAGCTCTTCACGGGCCAGGCGCGACATCATGTTGATCAGGTCCAGGTGCGTGTTGTACTTAGCGATCAGGCTCAGGGCAGTGCTGGCGGCCTTGAACTCGCAGTTCTTGTGGTCGATCAGCAGGGTTTCCTGGTCGGCAAGCGCCGCTTCGATCCAGGCATCTGGGGTCGGGCAGCCAAGAAAGGCGTCGATTTCGGGGATCAAGGACATAAGCGTGCAACCAGACAGAACAGGCAGGGCCGGCGATTATACCGGCGGCAACCGGCAGCGCCAGTGACTATGCTTGATGTACATCAAGCGGCGACGGGTGAGACGCCGACTATAGTCAGGCACTGGTCGCCATCTTTGAACGGAGCTCACGCCCATGCAAGCCGTCCGCAGCATCCTCGTCGTCCTCGACCCCGCGCATGCCCACAGCCGGGCCTTGACCCGTGCCAAACTGATCGCAGGCGTGACCGGCGCGCGCCTGCACCTGCTGATGTGCGACAAAAAGCAGGATCACAGTGCGTTGCTCAGCCTGCTGAGCAGCCAATTGCACGATGACGGATACGACAACGTCACCCATGAGGCAGCCTGGCGTGACAACCTGCACGACACCATCATCTATGTGCAGCAAGCCGAGGGCTGCGAGCTGGTCATCAAGGAGCATCGGCCGGACAACCCGCTGAAAAAGGCACTGCTGACCCCCAGCGACTGGAAGCTGCTGCGCCTGTGCCCCAGCGCGGTGCTGATGGTGAAAAGCGAGCGGCCATGGACCGGCGGGGTGATTCTGGCGGCGGTGGATGTCGGCAACCAGGATGAGGACCACCGCCTGTTGCACGCGAGCATCATCGACCATGGCTATGCGATTGCCGGCCTGGCCAAAGGCGATTTGCATGTCATCAGCGCACACCCCTCCCCCATGCTGTCTGCATCGGACCCGACCTACCAGCTCAGCGAGACCATCGCCGAACGCTACCGGGAAGCCTGCCGCGCGTTTCAGACCGAGTACGACATCAGCGATGACCGCCTGCATGTCGCCGAAGGCCCAGCGGATGTGCTGATTCCCTACACCGAGAAACAATACGATGCCGTGGTGACGGTGATCGGCACGGTGGCCCGCACGGGTATTTCCGGGGCATTGATCGGGAATACCTCCGAGGTGGTGCTCGATTCGCTCGAGGGGGATGTGCTGGTGCTCAAGAGCGAACAAGCAATTGCCCACCTGACAGAGCTGGCCCGCGGTTAATGCATGCGAGGCCCTTGTAGGAGCAGCCTTGCGCTGCGAAGAGGCCGGTGACAGCAGCATAGATTCACTGAGCTGGCACCGGCCTCTTCGCAGCACAAGGCTGCTCCTACAAATACAAAGGGCGGCGCGTTTACACCAGCGCCTCGCGCACTTTCGGGTCCAGCCCTTCCCCTGCATTGGCCTCGCTCCACGCCAGCAACTGCCGGCGCATCGCCGGCGTCCAGAAGCTCTGGATGTGCTGCCTTACCCCTTGCACCGCCAGCTGCCGGTTCGGTTCGCTGTCAAAATAATGGGCAATCTGGTTGGCCATCTTGACCAGGTTGTCATTGCTCATCGGCGCACCTCGGCTTTCTCTTGCTGCTCGGCAGTACGGCGCTCTTTGAGCAGGCGGCGCTGTTCGTCGCTGAAGTCCTGGTAACGCTTCTGCCATTCAGACGGGTGGAACACTTTCACCACCTCCACCGCCGTGACTTTGTATTCGGGGCAGTTGGTGGCCCAGTCGGAGTTGTCGGTGGTAATCACGTTGGCCCCCGACTCAGGGAAGTGGAACGTGGTGTACACCACCCCCGGCGCTACCCGCGCACTGACCTTGGCGCGCAGCACCGTCTGCCCGGCGCGGCTGCCGATACCGACCCAATCGCCATCGCGGATGCCACGGCTTTCGGCATCGGTGGGGTGCAGTTCAAGGCGGTCGGCGTCATGCCAGGCGACGTTGCCAGTGCGGCGGGTTTGGGCGCCGACGTTGTACTGGCTGAGGATACGCCCGGTGGTCAGCAACAGTGGGTAGCGGCTGTTGACCTTCTCGTCGGTGGGCACGTAGCCGGTGAGCATGAAGCGCCCTTTGCCCCGCACGAACTGGTCGATATGCATGGTCGGCGTGCCATCGGGCGCGGCATCGTTGCACGGCCACTGCAGGCTGCCATGGCGGTCGAGCTCGGCGTAGCTGACGCGGTGGAAGGTCGGCGTCAGGCGCGCGATCTCGTCCATGATCTCGGCCGGGTGGCGGTATTGCATCGGGTAGCCCAAGGCGTTGGCCAGGGCCACGGTCGCTTCCCAGTCAGCTTTGCCGGCCAGGGGCTCCATGACCTTGCGCACCCGCGAGATACGGCGTTCGGCGTTGGTAAAGGTGCCGTCCTTTTCAAGGAACGAACTGCCCGGCAGGAACACGTGGGCGAACTTGGCCGTCTCGTTGAGGAAGATGTCCTGCACCACCACGCATTCCATGGCCAGCAAGGCGGCCGTGACGTGCTGGGTGTTGGGGTCACTCTGGGCGATGTCCTCACCCTGGCAGTACAGCGCCTTGAAGCTGCCATCCAGGGCCGCCTCGAACATGTTGGGGATGCGCAAGCCTGGGTCTGGCTGCAAGGTCACCCCCCAGGCCCGCTCGAACTCAGCACGCACACCTTCGTTGGAAATATGCCGGTAGCCGGGCAGTTCATGCGGGAACGAGCCCATGTCGCACGAGCCCTGCACGTTGTTCTGCCCGCGTAGCGGGTTCACCCCTACCCCTTCGCGGCCGATGTTGCCGGTGGCCATGGCCAGGTTGGCGATGCCCATCACGGCGGTGCTGCCCTGGCTGTGCTCGGTGACCCCCAGGCCGTAGTAGATGGCCGCGTTGCCACCGGTGGCGTACAGACGCGCGGCGGCGCGGATCTGCTCGGCAGGCACGCCACAGACCGGGCCGAGTACTTCTGGCGCGTTCTCTGGCAGGCTGACGAAGTCGCGCCAGCGGGCGAAGTCCTCGGTCTCGCAGCGGGCGTCGATAAAGCGCTGGGCCAGCAAGCCTTCGTTGACGATCACATGGGCCAGGGCGTTGAGCATGGCCACGTTGGTGCCCGGGCGCAGTTGCAGGTGCAGCTCGGCGCGGGCGTGGGGCGAGTCGACCAGGTCGATACGCCGTGGGTCGATGACGATCAGCCGCGCGCCCTGGCGCAGGCGGCGTTTGAGCTGCGAGCCGAACACCGGGTGGGCATCGGTGGGGTTGGCGCCGATCACCAGCACCACGTCGGCCTGCATCACCGAATCGAAGCTCTGCGTGCCCGCCGATTCACCGAGGGTCTGCTTGAGGCCATAGCCCGTGGGCGAATGGCACACCCGCGCGCAGGTGTCGACGTTATTGTTGCCAAACGCCGTGCGCACCAACTTCTGTACCAGGTAGGCTTCTTCGTTGGTGCAGCGGCTGGAGGTGATGCCGCCGATGGAATCACGCCCGTACTTGAGCTGGATGCGGCGGAACTCGCTGGCGGCGTAGGTTACCGCTTCGTCCCAGCTGACTTCTTGCCACGGGTCTTCGAGGCGCTTGCGGATCATTGGCGTGGTGATGCGGTCCGGGTGGGTGGCATACCCCCAGGCGAAGCGGCCTTTGACGCAAGCGTGGCCATGGTTGGCGCCGCCGTTCTTGTCCGGGACCATGCGCACCAACTGGTCGCCCTTCATCTCGGCACGGAACGAACAACCGACACCGCAATAGGCGCAGGTGGTAATCACCGCACGCTCAGGCTGGCCGAGCTGCACCAGGCTTTTTTCGGTCAAGGTCGCGGTCGGGCAGGCTTGTACGCAGGCGCCGCACGACACGCACTCCGAGGCCAGGAAGTTGTCCCCGCCAGCGGCCGCCACCCGCGAGTCGAAGCCGCGGCCAGTGATGGTCAGGGCGAAGGTGCCCTGGATGTCTTCGCAGGCGCGCACGCAGCGGCTGCAGACGATGCACTTGCTCGGTTCATAGTCGAAATACGGGTTGGAAACGTCCTTTTTCTCGGCCAGGTGATTGGCGCCGTCATAGCCGTAGCGGACCTCGCGCAGGCCGACCTGGCCGGCGACGGTCTGCAGCTCGCAGTTGCCGTTGGCCGAGCAGGTCAGGCAGTCGAGCGGGTGATCGGAGATGTACAGCTCCATTACATTGCGCCGCAACCCCGCCAGGCGCGGGGTTTCGGTGCGCACCACCATGCCTTCGCTGACCGGGGTGGTGCACGACGCCGGGTAACCGCGCATGCCTTCGATTTCCACCATGCACATGCGGCACGAGCCGAACGCCTCGAGGCTGTCGGTGGCGCACAGTTTGGGGATGCTGGTGCCAAGCATGGCAGCGGCGCGCATGACCGAAGTCCCGGCAGGCACGCTGATGGCACGGCCATCGATGTTCAGGCTGACCTGCACCTGGCTGTCGCGTGCCGGGGTGCCAAGGTCGGTCTCGGGGTCGAAGAAATTGATCACTGCGCGGCCTCCGTGTGGGTCAGCCCGAAATCGGCGGGGAAGTACTTGAGCGCGCTGGCCACCGGGTAAGCGGTCATCCCGCCCATGGCGCACAGCGAGCCGTACTGCATCGTGTCGCACAGGTCGCGCAGCAGCAGGGCCTGGTCGTGGCGTTCGGTGAAATCGGTGGTGGCGATCAGCCGGTCCACCACCTCCATGCCACGGGTCGAGCCGATGCGGCACGGGGTGCACTTGCCGCACGATTCCTCGGCGCAGAACTGCAGGGCGAAGCGGGCCATGCTGGCCATGTTCAGGGTGTCGTCCGCCACCACCACACCGCCGTGGCCGAGCATCGCGCCCATGGCAGCGAAGGCTTCATAGTCCAGCGGCGTGTCGAAGTGGCTGGGCGGCACCCAGGCCCCGAGCGGGCCGCCGACTTGTGCGGCCTTCAATGGCCGGCCGCTGGCGGTACCGCCCCCGTAGCCTTCCACCAGTTCGCGTAGGGTCAGGCCAAACGCACGCTCCACCAGGCCACCGTGGCGGATGTTGCCCGCCAGCTGGAACGGCATGGTGCCCAACGAACGGCCCATGCCGAAATCGCGGTAAAACGCCGCGCCCTTGGCCAAAATGATTGGCACCGACGCCAGGGTGAGCACGTTGTGCACCAGCGTCGGCAAGCCGAACAGGCCCTGCAGGGCCGGCAGTGGCGGCTTGGCCCGGACGATCCCGCGCTTGCCTTCGAGCGATTCCAGCAACGCGGTCTCTTCGCCGCAGATATAAGCGCCAGCACCGACCCGGACTTCCAGGTCGAAGGCCTGGCCGCTGCCGGCCACGTCGGTGCCCAGGTAACCGGCGTCGCGGGCTATGGCAAAGGCCTGGTCGAGCACGCGAATGGCATCCGGGTATTCCGAGCGCACGTAGATGTAGCCTTTGTCGGCACCCACGGCGAGGCCAGCGATGATCATGCCTTCGATCAGCAGGAACGGGTCGCCTTCCATCAGCATGCGGTCGGCGAAGGTACCGGAGTCGCCTTCGTCGGCGTTGCAAACCACATACTTTTGCCCGGCCCCGGCATCGCGCACAGTGCGCCACTTGATACCCGCCGGGAACGCGGCGCCACCCCGGCCACGCAGGCCAGAATCAAGCACGGCAGCGACCACTTCGGCACCGTCCAGTGCCACGGCGCGCTCCAGCCCGGCAAAACCGCCGTGGGCGCGGTAGTCGTCCAGCGACAGTGGCCGGGTCACGCCGGCACGGGCGAACAGCAGGCGTTGCTGGGATTTCAGATAAGGGATGTCTTCAACCGGCCCCAAGGCCAGGCCATGCGCCTGGGGCTGGCCGGCCAAGGCATCGAGTAGCGCCGGCACATCGTCCGCGGTCACCGGGCCGAAACCCTGGCGCCCTTGGGCGCTGTCGCATTCGACCAGCGGCTCCAGCCAGTACAGCCCACGTGAACTGGTGCGCTGGATATCGACCGCCAACTGCCGGCGCTCGGCCTCGCGTTGCAGGGCCTCGGCAACCTGGTCGGCACCCACGGCACGGGCCACCGAATCGCAGGGGATATACACCTTCAGCATGTTTCGCCCTCCAGGCAACCGTTCACCAGGGCACGCAGGCGCTCAGGCGTGAGCCGCGCGTGCAGTTGGCCGTCCAGTTCCAGCGCGGGCGAGCAGGCGCAGGCGCCCAGGCAATACACCGGACGCAGGCTGATAGCGCCGTCGGCGCTGGTGCCATGGTCGTCCAGTGCCAGTTGGTCGCGCAGTTGCGCGGCCAGGGCCTCGGCGCCACGGCTCTGGCACGACTCGGCCCGGCACAGGCGCAGGGTATGGCGTGCCGGTGCGGTGGTGCGGAAATCGTGGTAGAAGCTGATCACCCCGCGCACTTCGGCCAGGCTGAGGTTCAGGGCATGGGCAATTTCAGGGACGGCGGCATCCGGCACGAAGCCGATATCTTGCTGAATGGCGTGAAGGATCGGCAACAGGGCGCCGGGGGTGTCCTTTTCACGGGCCAGGATGCTGTGGATCAAAGGCAGGTGGAGCAGTTCATCAGGCATACAGCGGACCTCGGCATCACGGACCCTGCCTATGTTGTTGTAGGGGCAGGTGTCCGGCGTGTTCTGCTGCGGCGTGCCGGCCACGTCACGGTTGCGGGGTGTCGGCAGCCTCCTTGCCCACGGCCGTGCGTCTGCGCGCACTGGTCCAAGAGCATCCTGCAAGCATGGCACTTGTGGCGCCGGAGGGTTGCATGCGAACGACCAGGCGCATCCTGAAACCGACGTGAGGTTCAGGCTGTTTCAGTTGCCCCGCTTTGCAGTCCGTCAACCCAGTACGACATGCGGCACAAACCGCGAACTGTCTTTGGTAATCAGCGAATCATCCTCACGAATCCCCATCCCTGCCGCCTTGTCGCCGACCACCCACGAACCGATCAGCGTGTAGCTGTCGCCAAACCTGGGCAGCGGCGCAAACCCTTGCAGGATGTACGGTGCGTCGTCATAAGGGCCGTCTTCGAATACCCGCTGCCCCGCGCCGGTGCGGATATCGACGTTGGCCCCTTCCCGCGAGAAATACGGCTTGCGCACCCACCCGCTAGGCACTGGCCGCGAAGGGTTGTCGTCGACGAAGGCGGGCAACAGATTGGGGTGCCCTGGGTACCACTCCCACAGCAACGGCAAGATGCCCTTGTTGGAGATCAGCGCCTTCCAGGGCGGCTCGACGAACTGCGTGTCGCACCCCGGGATAGCCCTGCCGAAGTCTTCGTGGAAGATATGCTCCCAGGCATGCAGCTTGAACAGCCGCGGGATCGGCCGCCCCTCCAGATCGACGAAACGCCCCTCGCCATTCAGGCCGATGTCCTCCAGGTCGATGTGCCGGGTATGAATACCCGCGTGGGCGGCCATCTTGCGCAGAAAATCCGTGGTGCCACGGTCTTCCACCGAGCCCGAGATGGTCGAGAAGTAGAACGTGCCCTGCCCCGGCTGCGCGGCAAACGCCTGCACCAGGTCTTCGGCCAGGGTATTGAACTGGCTGGCCTGCGCGGGCAGAACGCCGCGCTGGATCTGTTCTTCCAGCCAGATCAGCTGAAACGCCGCGGCTTCGTACAACGAAGTCGGCGTGTCGTAGTTGGCCTCGATCAGTTTCGCCGGGCCATGGCCGTCATAGCTGAAATCGAAACGCCCATAGAGGTGCGGCTGCCGCGCCAGCCACGATTGCCGCACCAGGTCGAAGAATGCCGGTGGAATCGCCAGGCGTGCCATCAGCGCCTCGCTGTCGATGATGCGCCCGACAGCCTCCAGGCACATCGCGTGCAGCGCCTCGGTCGGGGCCAGCAGGTCCCGCTCGACCTGGGCCTGGCTGAACTGGTAGTAACCCCGTTCATCCCAGTAACGCTCGCCGTCGAGGGTGTGGAAGGCAAAGCCTTCTTGCTGGGCTGTCTTGCGCCAGCCTGGGCGCTCTGCGAGTTCGACCTTGCGCATGCTCACCCCCCGAAGAAGCTACCGGACTTTCCGCCCCAGCCGCTTCGAGCCGTCGCCTGGCTGCCAAACCCACCTCGCGAGATGGATGCAGACACCGCCGAGCGCGACGCGCTGCGGCCTGAGGCGCCATAGCTACCGCCGCCGCCGGAGCCACCGCCGCTGCTGCTCTGCTCGTCTTTGTTGCTGCGCTGAATGCCCCCGGCCGTGCCGTAGCGCTGCCCAAGCAGGCCATTGCGCTGCCCGGCACCCTCACGATACGCATACAGCGGCTGCGCGCGGTAACGGCGGTCGGCGCTGCTGGTCATCTGCCCCAGTAGCATGCCAGCCACTACGGCGGTAGCGACATGGCCATAACCGCCGCCCTGGGCGTGCGCCGCATCGACCTGGGCCTGGGTCACCTCGCCGGTGGTCTCCAACGCGAACCCACTCATGCGCGGCATGTACCGGCCACCGACGCTGATCTGGCAGCCATCAGGGGAAAATTCTGCTTCGCAGGCGGGCTTGGACACATAGGTCGGCGTGGTGCGCCGGTACTCGGCCAGCGCCTGTTTGTAGGCATCGTTGCACGCCTTCTCCGGCACCTTGTCGCTGACACAGGCTTCGACACTGTCGTAGTTCACCTGCTGGCTGACGGTGTAGGTCTCCTCTTGCGGGCTGCACGCGGTCAGGGCCAAGGGCAGCGAGCTGGCCAGCACCAGCTTGACGGAGCTGCGTCTCATTGGGGGTTTCATGGGGGCTCCTTGGGCGTCAGGCCGACGGGGTCATGCAGGCCGAATTGAGGAAGCCGACGCTGATCGCCACGCTGGCAGCGTAGATGGCAGCGGCCAGCTCACCCGCGGCGATACGCCTGGACAGGTCGCGCAGCACCAGGCTGGTAATGCCAAAGGCAATCAATTGAACCACAGCGGCGATCACGACCCAGGCCACGAAATCCAGGATGCCAACGCTGTAGGCAATGATATTGCTGGCCGGCAGCGAGAAGCCGATCAGCGAGCCGCCCAAGGCAATGGCCGCGGCCGGGTTGTTCTCACGAATGAGCGCGAACTCGCGGTGCGGGGTAAGGCGGGTGTAGATGAACTGGAACAGCCAGAACAGCAACAGTGCCACGCTGATATAGAGGATGAAGCCGGTCACTGCAGAGGCATTGAGCGACAGGCGTAGCGCGTCGAGCATGGTGAGTCCTTGTCAGGTTACGTGAAAGTCCGTGGGGTGCAGGGTGATGCCGAGCGAGGTGGTGAGGGTGGCCTTGCCCGCCTCGTCTTCCTCCGCCGACAACAGCAGAAATTCGCGGCGCTCAGGCAGGCCGGTGTCGCGGGCGTAGAGCATTGACAGGTGCTGGATGCCGTAACGGGCGTCGGGGCTGACCACCCGCTCGTACAACGGCACCAGCCTGGCCTGGCCAAGCTCACGGCCCCACTGACGGGAATACAGACAGCCGTCGTGTTCGTAGATCGGCAGGCCGACCTTGGACTGGCTACCGACAAGGCGCTGAAGGTGCGCCTCATCGTGGAGGGCTACGGCGCTGTGATAACCGAACAGCACGCTATCGCCTACCTTGTCGCCGTTCATCAGCACTTGCAGCCAGTAGTCTTCGTTGTCCAGGTAATACCGCAGCAGGTGCACCGAATCGCCGAGGTCGACCTCGCCGGTGGCCCAGACCGTTTCCGGGCCGGGAACCTGCAACCCTGAATAACCCTCAAGCAGTGGCTTGAGTGATGCGTCGGGTATGAACCGGCGGCCGTTGAGCAGGCCGAAGGGCGGGTTGGTACTGGGCGAAAGCGGCATCGAACCTATCCTGAAGCGGGGCAATCCTTGCGAGGGGCGATACCTTAACGGGTTTGGCCGATTGAGCCAATTCAAGCACTGTTTGCATTGATGTCATGCCAGGCCTTAGGCCTGACGCGCCTACATTGACCGCTTACGTTGGGCAGTAATCAACCACAGCAAGTACCCACCCCCCAACACCCCGGTCACCAGCCCGACCGGCAACTGCGCCGTGGCGGCCAGGCGCTGGCTCAGCCAGTCGGCGACCAACAGCAAGGTTGCCCCCATCAAGGCGGCGCACACCAGCGGCGCGCTGGCCGTACGCGTCAGCCGTCGCGCCAATTGCGGCCCCGCCAGGGCAATGAACGCAATCGGCCCGGCAGCGGCAGTGGCAATGGCCGTCAGCCCCACGGCGGCGAGTACCAGCACCAGCCGCGACCGCCCAACCGCCACCCCCAGCTGACTGGCCGAGTTATCGCCCATCTCCAGCAGTGCCAGTTCGCGGCCGTGCAGCAGCGCTATCGGCAGGATCAGCGCAAGGCCCAGCGCGGCAGGGACGACATGCGCCCAAGTCCGGGTGTTGAGCGAACCGGCCAGCCACAACTGAGCAAACAGTGCCTGGTCAAGGTCCCCCGTGACCAACAACAGTTGGTTAAGACCTGACAGCGTGGCGCCCATGCCAATGCCCACCAGCACCAACCGGTAACCCTCGCTGCCCTGCCCCCGGCGCGCCAGGAGTAAAACCAGCAGTGCCGTGAGCATGCCCGCCGCCACCGCCGCCAACGCCGTGGCCAACGGGCCGGCGTCGAACACAATGATCTGCACGATGGCACCGCTCGCCGCGCCGGTGGTAAAGCCGATGACGTCGGGCGAGCCCAGGGCATTGCGGGCAATCGACTGGAAGATCGCCCCGGCCATGCCCAGCGCCGCACCCACCAGCAGGCCGGTAAGCACCCGTGGCAAGCGCACCCGCGTGACGATGCGCTGGGTCATGTCACTGTCCCCCTGCCCCAGCAAGCTGCCCAGTACTTGCCCGGCACCAATCGGCAGGCTGCCGGTGCCCAGCAGCACAATCGCCAAGCCCAGCACCAACAGCAACAGCGCACTGCCGACCAGCACCGCCCGTGGGCTGAAACGCACGCTGAACGGGCCACACCTGAGCACGCGTGGAGTAGTCAGAGATGGCATAGTCGAAACCTGCTTATCAGCACGATGAACGCCGGCCCACCCAGCAACAGCGCCAGGGTCCCGGCAGCCAGTTCTGCCGGCGCGGCAAGCACCCGCCCCAGCAGGTCGGCGCCCAGCAACAGCAACGCGGCAATCAGCGCCGCATAGGGCAGCATGCGTCGGTAGTCCGGGCCAACCAGCAAGCGCGCAAGGTGCGGGGCGACCAGGCCGACGAACCCGATGGGCCCGGCGATCGCCGTCGCGCTGCCGGCCAGCAGCATCAACGCGACACAGGCCAGCGCCCAGGTCAGGCGCACGTTCACCCCCAGCGCCCGGCCCAGGTCCCGCCCCAGTGCCAGTGCGTTGAGCTGTGGCATGAGCGCCGCCGCAAGGACCAGCCCTAGGGCAATGGCCAGGGTTGGCAGCAGCAATGTGGCCGTGCTACTGCCGGCCAGCGAGCCGGCGGCCCAGTGGCGGAAGTGGTCATAGACTTGCGGCGGGGTGTTGAGCACGACGATACCGGTCAGCGACGCCAGCAGCATCGTCAGCCCGGCCCCGGCCAGCACCAGGCGCACGGGGTTGCTGTCGTTGGCACCAGCCTGGCCCAGCAAGAACACCGCGACACCGGCAACGCCAGCCCCCAGGAAGGCCAGCAGGATGTACTGGCCGACCTGCGTCAGGCCAAAAAACGCGACACCCAGGATGACCGCCAATGCAGCGCCAGCATTGACGCCCAGCAGCCCAGGCTCGGCCAGCGGGTTACGCGTCAGCGCCTGCATGAGGGTGCCCGCCGCCCCTAGCGCCAGCCCGGCCAGC
Source organism: Pseudomonas sp. DCB_AW (assembly GCF_026240895.1). Classification (NCBI taxonomy): domain Bacteria; kingdom Pseudomonadati; phylum Pseudomonadota; class Gammaproteobacteria; order Pseudomonadales; family Pseudomonadaceae; genus Pseudomonas; species Pseudomonas sp. DCB_AW. The sequence continues at coordinate 6,776 of NZ_JAPFCE010000022.1, read as the reverse complement.
AGCGCCACCAGGGTGCGCGGCACCCGCAACTCACGCACGATCAGGTGCTGATCATTCTGCAGGTCGGGCTGGTACAGGGCGTCGAACACGACATTCATGGCGATAGGGTGCGAACCGATCAGCAAGCTGGCCAACGCTGCCACAAGCAACACCAGCACACCCAGCAACAGGCCCTGGCGCGGCATGCCACGTACCCAGCCAGCAGCCCGTACGGGCTGGGTCGACAGGTTATGCATGATCAGCGGAAGTAGCCGGCGACGGTATCGAGCATTTGCCGCCCCGAGTAATAGTCGATGCGAAACGAACTGGGCCCCAGCGGGTAAATCCGCTGATGCTGTACCGCGGGCAGGTTGGCCAGCACCGGGTCGCTGCGAAACGCCTGGGCATCGCTGTCATCGGCACTCAGCAGGAATACGTCGGCATCGCCAATCGCGGCGGCGAGGTTCTCGCGGGAAATGAACTGGAACTCGGTGGCCCGGATCACCTGTCCGGCCATCGCCTCGGGCAGCTCACGTACCTGGAAACCGAGCGCTGTGAGCAGCCGCGCCTGCGGGCTGATGGCACGCCCGATGGAGTAACTACCACCGATGTTGTAGCCCACCAGCATCACCGGCCGCGGTGAAGGCTGCAGGCGCGCGGCGGTTTCACGGGTGTAGTCGTCAAAACGCTGGATCACCTCCTGCGCTTGCCGTTGCAGCCCGGTTTGCGCGCCCAGTTCGGTGGCCAGCGCCTGCCAGGACTGGTTGGAATAGTTCACGACCAGCGTAGGGATGCCTTGCGCGCGGAGCTCGGCCAGGTGCGGTGCGGCACTGTCGGCCCCGGTGGCAGACACCACCAGCAGGTCGGGCGCACTGGCCACCACGGCTTCGATGTCGAACTGCAGGTTGCGGTACAGCACCTGCACATCCCGCTGGTCCGCCACCGTCGCCCATTGCGAGAAGTAGCCTTTGCCATCGGTCAGGCGGCTGGGCGTGGCCGCAGCGCTGGCCACCAGCGGCGCATTCATCGCCAGAAGGATGCCGGTAACGCTCGGCGTGGTGGACACGATGCGCGTGGGCGCGGCCGCCACCCAAGGGCCAAACAGCATCAGGGCAACTGCGGTCAGTGCTGCGCAAACACGTAAAGGCTTCATCGACTGGCTTCGCTCGAAGGGAATCAAGGTGCGCATGATAATACTTCTCATGCAGTTAATTCCATCATGTAGAATCCATTCCGCAAATTCCAGCCTTGCCAAGGACCTTCGATGAGCTCTCGCCTGCATGCCCGTGCATTGACCCTGCGCCGCGACACCCGAACGCTGTCGCACGACCTGTCCCTGGAAATCGAGGATGGCGCTTTTACTGTCATCGTCGGCCCCAACGCATGCGGTAAATCGACTCTGCTGGCAGCATTGGCGCGGTTGCTGGCCCCCAGCTGCGGCCAGGTGCTGCTCGATGGCCAAGACATCCAGCAACGCCCTGCCAAAGACGTCGCCCGGCGCCTGGCCTTGCTGCCCCAAAGCGCCACGGCGCCAGACGGCATCAGTGTCGCCGAGCTGGTTGCCCGCGGCCGCTACCCGCACCAGAGCCTGTGGCGGCAATGGTCGAAGGCCGATGAGCACGCCGTGCAGCAGGCCATGCGTGCCACCGGTATCGAAGCGCTTGCCGAGCGCCCGCTGCAGGCACTGTCGGGCGGCCAGCGCCAGCGCGTGTGGATTGCCATGGTGCTGGCCCAGGACACGCCGATTTTGCTGCTCGACGAGCCCACCACCTACCTGGACATCGCGCACCAGTTCGAGCTGCTGGAGTTGCTGCGCGAACTGAACCAGCAGGGCCGCACCATCGTGGCCGTGTTGCACGACCTCAACCAGGCCTGCCGCTACGCGAGCCACCTGGTGGCCATGCGCGACGGCGCGATCGTGGCACAGGGTGCGCCAAGCGAAATCTTCACTGAAGCGCTGGTGCAGCGCGTGTTCGGGCTTTCGGCGCTGATCATCGAAGACCCGGTCAGCGGCACCCCGCTGCTGGTGCCACGCGGGCGTAGCGAGCCCGCTTAGTCCGGCAGCACCGGCGCCGGTGCGCCGAGCATGCGGCCACCGGTGGCCTGGTTGACCAGCCCGGCCTCATGGAACAGCGCCTGGCGGTCTTCAGGCGCACGCAACTGCCCCAGGTCAGTGACCGTGGTCATCACGCAGACAATTTCCTGCTGCGCGTCGAACACCGGCGCGGCCTGCCCGGTCACGCTCGACAGCAAGTGGCTGGTCAGCTCGGCCCAGCAATGCTGACGAATCTGCTCCAGCACCTTGGCACTGGGCGGGGTGCCGCGAAAATGCGCCGGCTGCAACTTGCGCGCGGCATCGATCGTAGCCTTGGGCAGAAACGCCTGGAACACCAGCCCGCACGCGGTGTTGTCGATGGGCAAGATGTCGCCCAACGCCAAGGGGTTGATCGAGAAATAGGCACTGCGGTACCAGCGCACCAGGGTCGGCCCGCGGTCGGTCCAGATCGCCACGCCACCGCTGGCGGCATGCCGTTGCGCCAGGGCCTTCATGTGCTGGGCGCCGATGTCCACTGCATCCACCCGTTTCAGGGCGCCAATGCCGATGCTCAGGGCTGCCGGGCCAAGGTCATACAGCGCGCTGGCCGGGTCCTGCCTGGCCAGCCCTTCTTTGACCAGGCTCTGCAGATAGCGATGCGCTGTGGAACCACCGGTACCAGTACGACGGGCGACCTCGCCCAGGCTCAATTCACTCTCGGCATTGGCCAGCACATTCAGGAACCGCGCAGCAATCGACACCGACTGAATGGTGCCGGAACGCTTCTCGCCGGGGCTCTCCGGCTCCGCATCGGCAGGGGACTGCAAAGTGTTCAACGGGGCTATCTCCTCATTTCTGATTATCTGGCCAAGCGGCAGCGCCACGCCCGGCACGCGCGGCGGCCCATCATACCGCCAGCGGCCCTCGCAGGGTGCGAATGCACGTGCAGGGCGACCACACCATACCACTTCGAGGAATAGATTCTTTATTGCGGAACGAGATGGCACCGTGATACCTTCCATCGCAAACGAGGATCGTTCTCATTTGGAGGTTGTCTTGAAGTACCCCGCGCAACGCTCGATCAGCCAAGGATTTGGTGTGCTGACCCTGTCCACCCTGCTTGCCGCCCCACCCGTCCTGGCCGAACAGACGCCAGCCGCCGCCAACTCGCAGCTGGTGCTGGCACCGGTGCTGGTGAGCGGCGAGAAGGTCGAACGCGACCTCAAGAACACTGCCTCGTCGGTGTCGGTGAAGAACGCCAGCGAGATCGACACCCTCAAAACCGGCAACGCCTCGGTGCACGAAGTGCTCAACGATGTGCCCAACGTGATCTACACCGACTCGGTCGGCGCGCCGATCATCCGCGGCCAGGACAGCCAGGGCCCGAACAACGGCGCCAACGTGTTCTGGGGCGGCACGGTACCGCGGGCCACGATCAACCTCGACGGGCACTACCTGAACTACAACGAGATGTACTTCGGCGCACCGTCGGTGTGGGACGTCGACACCATCGAGGTCTACCGCGGGCCGCAGACCACCAGCCAGGGCGCCAACGCCATTGCCGGGGCAATCCTGGTCAAGACCAAAGACCCGACCTTCACACCGGAGGCGGCCTACCAGGCAGAACTGGGTAGCTACCACGCCCGGCGCAGCTCGCTGGCGGTCTCCGGGCCGCTGACCGACAACCTGGCCGGCCGCCTGGCCCTGGATTACGCCGCCCGTGACACGTTCATCGACTACACCAACCCATCCTTTGCCAGCCACGGCACCGACCAGGACTTCCGCTCGCTGAACCTGCGCGGCAAGTTGCTATGGCTGCCCGAAGCGGTGCCCGGCCTGGGCCTGAAATACACCTTCGCCCACGGCGACTCCAACCGCCCCACCCAGGAAGCCGCCTCGTACCCGTTTCACAAGCTGAACCACACCGGCGCCACCATGCCCAGCTGGCACCAGCAAACCAACACGCATATCGTCGATGTCGATTACGAACTGGGCAACGGCATGAAGCTGTTCAACCAGACCCAGTACTCGCTGTCCAACGTGCACCGCGTGCTGGGCGTGGCCAACAGCGGCGATGCCGATGTCCGCCAGAAGAACTTTTCCAACGAAACGCGCGTCACCTTCGGCGAGCAGCAAGACACCCTCAGCGGCATGGCCGGCCTGTACCTGGCTCGCACTGACTCCGATGAAATCCTGTACTACGGCGGCATCTCCGACTTCGACGACACCAAGCGCAACCTCGGCGTATTCGGTGAAGTCAGCTATCGCCTGAACGACCGCTGGACCCTGACCACGGCCTTGCGCTTCCAGCAAGACCAGGTCCAGCGCGAGGGCACCTCGCCTTTCGCCACCGATGGCCTGGACTACGACAAGACCTTCAACGCCTTCCTGCCCAAGGTATCGCTGGCCTACGCCCTGACCCCGGAATGGACCGTGGGCGGCATGGTCAGCCGCGGCTACAACCCCGGCGGTGTGTCGCTGAACATGAGCAGCAAGCGCTTCGAGCAATTCGACGACGAGCGCATGTGGAACTACGAACTGTTCGCCCGCGCCAGCCTGCTGAACGACCGCCTGCACGTGAACGGCAACCTGTTCTACATGGACATGCAGGATGCGCAGTACAACATCCCCGTGGTGCTGGCCTCGGGCCTGACTCAGTCCTACACCATCAACGCCGAAAAGGCCCACGCCTATGGGGTCGAGCTGTCGGCAGACTACCGCGTGCTCGACAACCTGACCCTCAAGGCCAGCGCCGGCGCCCTGCAGACCCGCATCGACGACATCGACGCCAACAGCAGTTATGCGCATAACGAGTTTGCCCGTTCGCCCGGCTACACCGTCAGCTTCGGCCCGAGCTGGGACATCACCGACCGCCTCAACCTCAACGCCCAAGTACGCCACGTGGATGGCTACTACTCGGATATCGCCAACACCAAAAGCTATGCCATCGACGGTTACACCGTGGCCGATGCACGCATGAGCTACCGCTTCAACGAACAGGTCCAGGTGTACACCTACGTCAAGAACGTCTTCGACGAGCGCAGCGCGACCTACATGCAGACCAACCGGGGCATTGGCGGGATCGAAGCCAGCATGACCGAGCCGCGCACGCTTGGTGTGGGCGTCAAAGGCGCGTTCTAAGCCACCCCTGCTGGCCGATAAGCACCGGCCAGCGCTTATTTGCCAGCCACTGGAGAACCGACCCTGATGACTCATCAACAAGGCCTGCACATCGGCATGTCGCTGGCCCCGACCTGGCTAAGCGGCGAAGGCTGGCGGCGCCCAGACAGCCGCGTCGAAAGCCTGTTTGGCAGCGACTTCGCCCTGGACATCGCACGCCGTTCAGAAGCCGCGCACCTGGACTTCGTGTTCCGCCCCGACGTCAGTTGCGTGGTCGCCGACGCGCTGCAAAGCGGCTCGGGCTTCACCAGCCTCGACCCCACCGTGCTGCTGGCCGCGCTCACCCGCGAGACTACGCACATCGGCCTGGTGTCGACCGTTTCGACCACGTTCTTCCCGCCGTACCTGGTGGCTCGCCAGCTGCAGTCTCTGAACTGGCTGAGCAACGGCCGCGTGGGCTGGAACATCGTCACCGCGTTGCAAGGGCACGAAAATTTCGGCCTGCCTGCCATGCCCAGCGCCGAAGAGCGCTACGCCCGCGCCGCCGAATTTACCGACGTGGTGCAGCGGTTGTGGCGCAGCTTCCCCAACCAGGCGCTGCGAATCGACCGTGACAACGGTGTCTATGCCGACCCGGCACAAGTCCAGCCAATAGACCACCAGGGCGACTTCCTCCAGGTGCAAGGCCCGCTCAACCTGCCGGAACAGGGCAGCCGCATTCCACTGATCCAGGCGGGCGCCTCTGACAGTGGCCGCGACTTCGCTGCCCGGGTCGCCGACATCGTCTTCGCCCCCACGCCCGACCAGGCCGCCGCCGCCGAGCTGCGCCGTGACCTTTCACGACGGGCCGAACGCCATGGTCGCAACCCCGCAGACATCCGCCTGCTGCCGGGCCTCAGCCTGTTCTTGGCGCCCACGCGCGAGCAAGCGCGCGAACTGTTCATGGACACCCATGCGCGGGTCGACAAGGCACGCAAATATGCTGCCATCGAAAAGATGATCGGCATCGACCTGACGAACTGGCCAAGCGACCGACGCATTCACGCTGCCGACCTGCCACCACTGCAACTGCTGCCCGGTGCCAGCCGCACGCATGTGAGCTTGTTGCGGCGCTTGATCGAGCGCGAATCGTTGCTGCCTAGCGAGCTGTTGATGCGCCCAGAAGTGCTCTCGGCGGCGCACTGGCAGGTGATCGGCACGGTCGACGACGCGGTGGAAGAAATTGCCGACTGGGCCGAGGCGGGTGTAATGGATGGGTTTATTGCGGCGCCGGGGGGCTCGTTCGGCTCGGTGTATTGCTTCCTCGATGAGGTGGTGCCGCGGCTAGTGGAGCGCGGGCTGTTCCGCGGGCAATACCAAGGCGCTACCTTTGCCGAGCACCTGCAACGCTACTAGCCACTACCTCGCCCCCCTGTACGACCGGCCTTGGCGGGGCGCCAGACCGGTCGAAAAGGGCTGCACCACGATAATCGCCGGGGCTGTGTGGGAGCGGGCTTGCCCCGCGAACACCGGCGCAGCCGGTGCCATGCACCGCGTAGCTTCATTCGCGGGACAAGCCCGCACACAATGTGAACTGCCCCCAAGAGGCTGGGCAGTTTCCCTGAAAGTCAAAACGGCAACGTCAGCTTCACCCAATACGCGT
>NZ_JAPFCE010000021.1:0-88891 GCF_026240895.1 Pseudomonas sp. DCB_AW | reverse complement strand
GCCGGTGATAACACAGTGAATCTTTAGTGTTATCACCGGCCTCTTCGCAGCGCAAGGCTGCTCCTACCGGGTAAGTGGGTCACCCCTTCAATGCTGCCTCAATCTTGGCGACATCGATCTTGCCCATTTCCATCATGGCCTCGAACGCCCGCTTGGCAGCAGCCCGGTCGGGATTGGCAATGGCCTCGATCAGGATGCGTGGGCAGATTTGCCACGACAGCCCCCACTTGTCCTTGCACCAGCCACAGACGCTGGCCTCGCCGCCATGGCTGACGATGGCATCCCACAACCGGTCGGTCTCGGCCTGGTCCTCGGTGCTGACCTGAAACGAGAACGCCTCGCTATGGCTAAAGGCCTTACCCCCATTGAGCCCAACGCAAGGGATACCCATGACGATGAACTCGACAGTAATCACATCGCCTTGCTTGCCCGACGGGTAATCGCTAGGGGCTTGGTGCACCGCCACTACCCGGCTGTCGGGGAAGGTGCGGGCGTAGAAGTTGGCCGCCTCTTCGGCGTCATGGTCGTACCACAGGCAGATCGTGTTTTTGGCAGTCATGGCAGGGCTCCATGAATGAGAGTGGGCCTTTGAGTCTAGTTCACGGCCTTGCCGTCGGCGCCGCTGCGTGGCCCGGCATACGCCTTCAGGACGGCCGGTCTTTGCAACATTCTGCAGACATTTCCGACGTTAGGTAGTGAACCTGCTTACATAAAAAAGGTCTTTCGCTGACGGTCAACTCACCGACCGGTTCACCGGCCCAGTCAGCGGGCCTACTTTTGTCCTGTTTCAGCGAAGACCAACATGCCCGAATCCCGCCCCACATTCTCCGCCCTCCCAGCCCTGCGCGGCGGCCTGATCGCAGCCCTGGTGGCTCTCGCCGCCCCGGTGCATGCCGAGGAGCCTGCCAGCGATGCGCGCTGGGTCAGCGACAGCCTGAGCACCTACGTGCGCAGCGGCCCGACCGATGGCCACCGGATTGTCGGCACCCTCAAGTCCGGCCAGAAACTGACGCTGGTCACCACCCAAGGCAACTACAGCCAGGTGCGTGGGCAGAATGGCGACCTGGTGTGGATCCTCAGCAGCGACCTGCAGGCGGTGCCAGGCCAGGGCGAACGCCTGCCGCAGCTCGATGCCCAGGTCGCCAACCTGTCCGGGCAGCTCAAGAGCATCGATGACAGCTGGAAAAACCGCGTGCAGGGCATGCAAGAGACACTGGACTCGCGCAAGCACCTGATCGACGAACTGGAAGCGCGCAACAAAGCGCTGAACGAACAGCTCGACCAGAGCCAGTCGACCTTGCGCGATACCCAGGCCCGCTTGGGGGATGAGAACAAACAGGTGATGATGCGCTATATGGTGTACGGCGGCAGTATTGCAGGCGCGGGCCTGCTGATGGGGTTGATCTTGCCGGCGCTGACGCGTGGGCGGAAGAAGAATGACCGCTGGTTCTGATTTGGGGTGCATCAGGGGCTTGAGGCGGGCGCCAGGAGGCATGCACCCGCCCCCTACAACAGCCGCTCCAAAGCCTCGAGCACATGCGCTGTGGCACGTTCAGCCTGCCCTTCACGGCAGGCGATGCCCAGTTGCCGCCACAACCCCGGACGCAACGGTCGCCGGGCAATCCGCCGGTCCAGCTCGGGCGCCTCGCCCTCCTGCGGCAGCAATGTCGCGCCGTAGCCGGCCCCCACCAGGCTTTTGATCGCATCGTTGTAGTTCAGCTCGATGCGCGGCTCGGGGAACAACCCCGCCGCAGCGAACCATTCCCCCGTCACCCGCGACAACTGCGTGCTGCTGTCATTGAGAATCAACGCCCGCTGCGCCAACCATGCCGGGGTCACCTTGGCCGGCGGCTGCCAGTCGGCCGGCACATAGGCCAAGATCGGATCGCGTCGCCACGGGGTGATCTTGAGCCCTTTGCCTGCCACTTGCGGCAAGGCCACCAGGCCAATGTCCAAGGCCCCCTCGCGCAACCGCGCCAGCGACGCCTGCGAGGTCAGCACCTGCACCTGCACATCGATCCCCGGGTGCACTTCGCGCAGGTACTCGAGCGCTTTGGGCAACAGGTGGGCAATGGCGCCAGTCGAAGCCCCCAGGCGGACCCGGCCAGTCAGCCCCTCGACCTGACGGCGCACCTCGTCCAGCGCCAGGTCGGCATCGGCCAGCAAGCGACGGGCTCGGGCCAGCAGCGTCTCGCCGATGGCCGTAGGCCGAACCTGCCCACGGTTGCGGGTGAGCAACGGCGCGCCGACCCGTGCCTCCAGCTCGGCCACATGCAGGCTGATGGTAGGAGGGGCCAGGTTGAGCCGGCGAGCGGCCTCGGCAAACGAGCCGAGGTCGGTGATTTCGACCAGCGTGCGGAGGCGGTCGAGGCTGATTTCGCGCATGAATAGCTTCAGAAATAATGAATATCAGCATCATGATATTCAAATTTCCTTTAGTCCAGTCTCAGGCGAGCATAGGCCACCCTCCCCTGACCGGACCTCGACCATGCATACCCCTGTTGTCTTTATCGACGGTGACCAAGGCACCACTGGCCTGCAGATTCACGCCCGCCTGCACGGGCGCAATGATGTGCGCCTGCTGACCCTGCCCGAGGCCGAGCGTAAAGACCCGCAGCGCCGCGCCGAAGCCATCAACAGCGCCGACATCGCTGTGCTCTGCCTGCCCGATGACGCCGCCCGCGAGGCCGTCGCGGCAATCCACAACCCGCACGTTCGGGTCATCGACGCCAGCTCCGCCCACCGCACCAGCCCCGGCTGGGTCTATGGCCTGCCGGAACTGGACGCGCAGCAAGCCGAGCGCATCGCCCACAGCACACGCGTCAGCAACCCTGGCTGCTACCCCACCGGCGCGATTGCCCTGCTGCGCCCGCTGATCACCGCCGGGTTGCTGCCAGCGGATTACCCGCTGAGCATTCACGCCATCTCGGGGTACTCCGGCGGCGGCCGCGCCGCGGTCGAACGCCATGAGCAGCCGAGTGCCGAGAACACCCCAACCCTGCAGCTGTATGGCCTGGAACTGGCACACAAGCATGTACCGGAAATCCAGCAACACGCCGGGCTGTCGGCACGGCCGGTGTTCATGCCTGGTTACGGCGCCTATCGCCAGGGCATCGTGCTCAGTATCCCGCTGCAGTTGCGCCTGCTGCCCGGCCAGGTCAGCGCCGAACACCTGCAGGCCTGCTTGGAACAGCACTACCAAGGGGCTCGCCACGTTCAGCTGATGCCCCTGCACCAGCAAGGCCCCGCCGCAGCACTCGACCCCGAAGCATTGAACGACAGCAACGACCTGCGCCTGGCGCTGTACGCCAACCCGGCGCATGGCCAGGTGCTGCTGACCGCTGTATTCGATAACCTGGGCAAAGGCGCGTCCGGGGCGGCGGTACAAAACCTCGACCTGATGCTCGCCGCGCTACAGGCGCAAGGCTGATTAGGCAAAACCGGTTAAACTGTACGTCCCGCGTCAGCATGGCGCGGGTTGTATTCCTAGCCGCCGGAGCCTTCCCCCCGATGTTCATCCTGAGCCGCCTTGACAGCGTGCCGCCCGAGTCTTTCCAGAACCAGATCCGTGAGCTGGTGATCCATCACGTCGGCGAATTGAGCAGCGTCGCCATTCTTGCCGACAACCCGCTGTATCCGCTGTACCAGTACGGCGTCGGCATGGAAGTGCACCAGTACTTGCAGGCCATGGACGGTAAACGCGGCCTGTCGGTGACGCTGACCCTGGCGCTGGACGCCGATGCCCCGGACCAACTGCTCGGTTTCGCCCTGGCGTTGCCGGCCGATGATGATGCGCAAACCTGCGCACTGGCATTTCTTGCCGTGCGCGCCAGCCATCGCCGCCAAGGTATCGCCCGCGCACTGTTAGGTGATCTGCAGGCGCAACATGCCTATGTCGAGCTGAACACCTTTGCCGGCCAGGTGCCGTGGTTCGAAGCGATGGGCATGCAGGTGGTGGCAGCCAACGGGCCACAGGTGCTGATGAGCAGCACCGGGCACGCCAGCGAGGCGCTGATCGGTCGGCTGGATATCGGGCCGATCTACCAGACCACCGAGGTGCATCAAATCCACACCTACCTGCTCAACCAGCAAGGCGAGGATGCGATGATCGAGGCCGAACAGCTGCGCGACGAGCGCTTGGACCAGTTGGCCATTCAAGCGCAGGAATGTGTCCGCCAGCGTAAGACCGTGCACTGATGCTGTGGGGCCGCACGGCGGCCCCAGCTCTTTTCAGCCATGCACCCAACGCCGATGCAACCCACGCGCCAGGGCATCGAGCATGAACCCCAGCACCCCGATCAGCAGCACCATCGCCATCAGCTCCGAATACGCCAGCCGGTCACGGGTGTCGAGGATGAAATACCCCAACCCCGCACTTACCCCCAGCATCTCGCAGGGCACCAGCACGATCCAAAGGATGCCGATGGCCAGGCGCACGCCCGTCAGCACATGGCCGATCACCCCTGGCACGATGACCTTGCACAAGGTCTCCCAGCGCGTAGCACTCAAACTGCGGCTCAGTTGCAACCAACGCGGGTCGAGCTGACGCACACCTGCCGCAGTGTTGAGCAAAATCGGCCACAGCGCGGCAAATGCCAGCAGGAAATAGATCGGCTGGTCACCCACCCCCATCAGCATCACCACCACCGGCATCCACGACAGCGGCGAGATCATCCGCAAGAACTGGAAGGCCGGCGTGGTCGCCGCCTCCAGGTGCCGATAGCTGCCCACCAGCAAGCCGAGGGGGACACCGATCAACAAGGCCAGCAACAGCCCGATCAGGATACGCTTGAGGCTGACCCACACGTGGCCGTAAACCTCGCCCTGCCCCAGCAGCTCGGCCAGGCTGGCCAGGGTCGCCGCCGGCGAGAAACGCGCCGACAGGCCATCGGCCTCGCCAAACCATGCCACGCCGGCCCACCACGCCAGCAGCAACCCCAGCAGCCCGGCCAAGCCCAGGCCGGTATGAACGACATGCTTGCGCATCAGACCGCGAACTCCTCGCTACGCTCGAAGTTGTCGGCAATGCCGAACACCGACGGCCCGCCAACGGCGGCGATGGCATTGCGCACGAAACGGTCGTCGACCAGGTCGCGGGCGGTGTGCGCCGGGTCCAGGCCGGCCAAAAAGCCACTGTCGCCTTCGATCAGGGTGTGCTGCAGGCGCTTGATCAGTGCTTCGGTGTAGCTGGGGAACGGGTACGGCTGGAAGTCGATACGTTTTTCGTCCCACTGCTGATGCTGGATCGCGCCACTGGCGATATAGCCTGCGCGGTCTTCGGCGGCTGGCGCCAGGACTTTGCTCAACACCGCCACTTCGTGCGGGGTGTACTTGTTGGGGCCGGCCTTGGACAGCAGCGCGGCGGCTTCGGCGCGGTGCTCGCGCGTCCACTGCTGGGCCTTGACGATGGCGTTGACCACCTTCTGCGACCACTCCGGGCGGTTGTTGAGGTCGTGCTCGTGCATGAACACCACGCAGCAGGCGTGGTTGCGCCACACATCGCCGGTAAAGCGCTGCACGCGGCCCACCTTGAGGTTCTCGGCCAGGGCGTTGAACGGTTCGGCGACGATGTAGCCAGCAATACGCTTGCTGGCCAGCGCCGGGGGCATATCGGACGGTGGCAGCACCAGCAGGTTGACCTCGGTGGCCGCCAGCTGCGCATTGGCGGGTTTCGACACCGGGGTCAGGCCGCTGTCATTGAGCATCTGCTGCAGCACCACGTTATGGATCGAATACCAGAATGGGATGGCCACGGTCTTGCCGCCCAACTGCTTCATGTCGGTAATGTCGGGCGCCACGGTCAGCCCCGAACCCCCCACATGGTTCCAGGCCACGACCTTGGCCGGTACCTTGCTGGCGTAACGTGCCCAGACGGTCATCGGCGACAGCAAATGGATGACGTTGACCTGGCCCGAAATGAACGCCTCGATCACCTGCGCCCAACTGCGCAGCAGCACTGGGCGCTCGGCTTTGATGCCTTCGGCCTCGAACAGGCCATTGTTGTGCGCTACCAGCAACGGCGTGGCGTCGGTGATCGGCAGGTAGCCGATGCGCACCGGCGCGTCCGGCTCGGCAGCCGCACGGGCCTGCAGGCTCGACAGCAGCGGCAACGCACCGGCGGCAGTAAGCATGGCGCCAAGCTTGAGGAAGTCGCGACGCGAAGAAGCGGAACAGCAGTCATCCATGCACATGGACAGCCTCCGAGGGCAAGGGGGTTGAGGAAGGTGGGTCTGTGCGGCTTGCCCGCCGAAGGGTTTTGACAATCTCGATACGCAGCGCGCCCAGTTCCTCGACCCGCTGCGTACGCGGTTGCGGCAGGTCGATGCGCCACTGGCCGAGCACCTGCGCTGGGTGGTTGCCCAGTAGCAGGACCCGATCGGACAGCAGCAGGGCTTCGTCGATATCGTGGGTGATCAGCACCGCAGCGGTATTGTGGGTGGCGATCAGTTGCAGCAGCAGTTGCTGCATGTCGGCGCGGGTCACTTCGTCGAGCGCACCAAACGGCTCGTCGAGCAACAGCACTTCAGGCTGACGCGCCAGGCAGCGCGCCAACGCCGTGCGTTGGGCCATGCCACCGGACAGCTGCGCCGGGTACTGGTTACGGGCATGGTCCAAGCCCACGGCGGCAATGGCATGGTCGATACGCGCACGCCGTTCGGTGGCGGCCAACTTGGGTTGGCGAGCGAAATCCAGGCCGAAGGCGACGTTCTTTTCCAGGCTCAGCCAAGGCAACAGGCTGGGGTCCTGGAAGGCCACCGCCAGGCGCGGATGCGGCCCTTGCAACGGCTCGCCATGCAACATCACGCTGCCGCCACGCGGTGCCTGCAAGCCCGCCAGCACCCGCAACAGGCTGGACTTGCCAACCCCGCTGGGGCCCAGGATGGACACCACTTCGCCCGGTGCCAACTGCAGGTCGAACCGCGCCAACACCTCGTGCCAGCTACCCTCGCGGGGGTAGCCGAGGCTGATAGCTCGGGCTTGCAGCACGACTTCGCTCATGCCGTGCCCGCCTGGCGTTGCAGTTCGGCGCGCAGCTGCACCAGGCTTGGCGTGACGATGGGCACGAACGCCGATTCGCGCCAACGGCGCGCGAAACCTTGGCCGTACTCGCTGAGGTACGCTTTGCCACCACTGGCCTGCAGCTCGAGCTGCACCGCGTCGGCAGCACTCTCGGCAAGGATGATGCGCAGTTTGAACAACGCCGCTGGCTGCTGCAGAAAGCGCCCGTCAAGCAGGCCCTGCTTGAGTTCACTCACGGTGTTTTCCAGGCGTTCCTTGAGCACCTGGCGGGCCTCTTCGAGGAACGAACCACGGCCTTGCAGGTGCGCCGCCACTTCATCCAACGCGCGCCGCGCCAGGCCGATGGCCATGCCGCATTGCAGCGCGAGGAAGGCCGGGCGTACCTTGGGCAGGAACTCACGGGCGTTTTCATGCAGCAGCCACTCGCGGCCCAGCTCGACCTGATGGAACGCCAGCGCGGCGGTATTGCTCGATTGCAGCCCCATCAACTGCAAGTCGTCCGAGCGCTCCAGCCCTTGCACCTCTGACGGAATGGCCAACACGAAGGGCGCGCGCTCGGCATCGCACTCGATGGCCGCAGCCACCACAAAACCGCTCTTGCGCAGATTGGTCACCCAATGCAAGCGGCCCTCCAGGTTCCACCCCTCGCTGCTGGGGCGCCCGCGCACCTGCAGGCGCTCGATGCCCGAGAGAAACTTCATGGCGTTGGACAACCCGGTGGCGCCTGCCAGCTCGCCTGTCAGCAACCTCGGCAGCAGGCGTTCGCGCAGTGACTGATTAGGGCTTTGCAGCAGGTATTCAATGAAGGCGCGCTGGCCCCAGCAGACGAACGCCGCCGCCAACGAACGGCTGGCAATGGCGGCGATGGCTTCGACCGCATCGGTCACCTGCCCGCCCGTGCCGCCCTGGGCCGGATCGACGCCGATGCGCAGCACCTGCGCTTCAGCGATCTGCGCCAGCACCAGGTGCGGCTCGCACGTGCCCTGGTCAATGGCCTCGGCGTTGGCATCCAGCCATTGCCGAAATGCACAATCTTGCATGTCTGTACTCCTTTGAAAACGCCGGCGGGGCCGGCACCACACGCGGATTACGCAGAAGGCTGCCAGCGGTACTTGCTCAGTTCGTCGTTGAGCGGCGTCTGGGCGAAAACATTAGCAAAGTTGCACAGGGTTGCGAGGCTCACGCCCAGAATCACTTCCAAGGCGTTGCCTTCGCTGAAGCCGGCCTCACGAAATGCCTGGTAGGTGGCCTCGCTGACGTTGCCACGGGTGGCGATGACTTCGCGAGCGAACGCGGCCAGGGTCTCGTAACGGGCATCGGGCAGTTCGCCCCGCGCACGCAGCGCATCGACCACTGCCTGCGGCAGCTTGGCCTTGTTCAGCGCGACTGCAGTGTGGCCGGCGACACAAAAGTCGCAGCCATGCTGGGTGGCGGCAATCAACTGCACCACTTCACGCTCGGCCAAGGTCAGCTCGGACTTGCCGTTGAGCGCCGACACGGTCACGTAGGTTTCCAGCGCTGCCGGGGCGTTGGCCAGCACGCCGAGCAGGTTGGGGATGAAGCCGGAATTTTTCTGGGCATTTTCAAGGAATGGACGGGCCGCTTCCGGGGCGCTCTGCAGAGTGTGTAAAGTAATGCGCGAGGACATGGAGGGGTCTCCTGTGGTGGGTGTCCTTACAGTCTGTTGGTTATAAGAACTACCCTCCATATTCATCAGTCGCCTTTCCTTGCTCCTGAGTCTTTGCATTAGATGATTTCGTCCAGCCACCTTGTCGATTGGTTATTAGAAGGCCTGGAGCTCGACGCCAGCCTGTTTCATGTCGGCCGCTATTGCGGCGGCTGGCATGCCAGCACGCAAGGCATGGGCCGCGCCAGTTTCCACCTGGTCGTGCAGGGCCATTGCTGGCTGCACCTCGATGGCCAGGCCGAGGCAGTGCGGCTGGAAGCTGGGGATGCGGTTTTTTTGCTGCGTGACCTGGCGTATCGGCTGTCCAGTGACCAGAACCCCGTCAGCGCCTGCGCCCAGCCGCGCCAGGCGATGCAGGCTCTGGATGCCACTGCCGGCGATGGCGTGGGGCTGGTGTGCGGGTTCTTTCACTTTCGCCCGGGGCTGTCGTCATTGATCGTGGAAGGCCTGGCCGATTGGATTCTGCTGCGCGCCAACGAGCCCGCCGGGCATGCGGCGCGGGCACTGTTCGGGCTGATCCTGGAAGAATGCGAACGCCTACCGCCGTCGCAGACCTTGCTGGAGCGGCTGACGCATTTGTTGTTCCTGTACGTACTGCGCCAGCAAGTGCATGCCGGGCAGCCCCTCGGCGGGCTGGTGGCGCTGGCCCGGCAGCCGCCATTTGCCGCGTTGCTGGTGCAACTGATCGAACAGCCTGGGCAAGCCTGGACGCTGGAGAGCATGGCCGCGTGCACGGGGCTGTCGCGGTCAGCGTTTTTCAAGCGTTTCAACGAACTGGCCGGGCAGTCACCGGGGCAGGTGCTGCTGGCGTTGCGCATGCGCCATGCGTCCCAGCTGTTGCAAGCAGGCAACACCGTGGAGCAGGTGGGTGCGCAGGTGGGGTATCAGTCGGTGGCGGCGTTTACCCGGGCGTTTGCCAAGGCCGTTGGGGTGCAGCCGGGGGCGTATCGCAGGCAGCATGAGGGGCGTTGATTTGTGTTTGCCTGGTCGGGCCTCTTCGCGGGCAAGCCCGCTCCCACAGGGACGGCACTGCCCTCAGGTTTTGTGCAGTTCCTGGGCTGTCCTCAGGTTCTGTGCAGTTCCTGTGGGAGCGGGCTTGCCCGCGAAGAGGCCTGGGCAGGTTGACTTAGACCTGACTCACCGGGATATCACCGCCACCCTTGCCATCCCGCCGCTCCCCCATCCATTCATTGACCTGCTGCCCGAACGCGGCAGGCGCCTTGCGCCCCACGCGCCGCGCCAGGTCTAGGATGGTCTGCTGCGCCAGCGCCTCTTCCATGCGCTTTTGCGCGCCCAGCATCACCGCATGAATTGCACAGGTGCCTTCGGTCGCCCAACCCGGTGGTGAGCCATCAAACAGCGTGCAACGCTCGCGAATCTCACGGCAATCGAAGATCTTCTTCGGCCCGTCGATAGCCGTGACGATATCCAGCACGGTGATCTCATCCGACGGCCGCGCCAGGCGGAAACCGCCGCGCACCCCTTCAGTGGCAACCACCAAGCCGGCGCGAGCCAGCTTGGTGAACACCTTGGCCAGGTATTCCTGCGGCAGGCCTTGCAGCGCCGCAAGGTCGCGCACGCTGGACTCGCGCGTGTCTCCGCGCTCATCCACCAAGTACAGCAGGCAATGGATGCCATATTCGACGCCAGCACTGTACAGCGACATATCAATCTCCGACCAACTTTGTCGCAATAATACGCCGATAGCGCCAGCGCCGAAAGCATTCCCTTGTTTGAAGCGATAGAAAACCGGTGGCGCCTACCCGCGCAGCACCTTCACCTCACCTTGTTTGCCGTCCGTTTCGCGCAAGTACTCCTGCAGCGAGTCGTCCATCGCCTGCATCCAGCGGGTATGGTGGGGCACCGCTTTGGTGCCGGTGATCACCGAGCGATACGACTTGTCGCGATAACCCATGATGTCGTGCTTCTTGTCGGTCTTCCATTGCAGGAAGATGCGGTTCACCGCCTCGATATCGAAGCTTGGGTAATCCGTCTGCTCGATCAGGTGCCTGATGTATCGGCCTTGGAATTCGTACATCGAGGCCGTGGTTTCCAGGCCCAGCTCATCCTCGCGCCAGCGCTCGCTGTCGGCATGCATGGCGGCCTTGGCAGGCAACGTGATGCGCCCCAGCATGTAGTCGCGTGCAAACCATGCTTGTGCGTCGAACAGGTTGAAGCTGTACCAGAGGTCCTGCATGCCCAGGTAAATCAGCTGCGGGTTTTGCTCCCATACCACGCCTTGGTACAGCCCCGCAGGCCACAGGCGGTTGTTGGTCTTGAGGGTGAGTTCGTCCGGCAGGAACGGGAAGTGATGCTGGTAACCGGTGCACAGGATGATCGCATCGACGCGCTTGTTCGACCCGTCGGCGAAGAATGCCAGGTCGTTCTCGACCCGGACCAGTTGCGGGCGTTCTTCCCAGCCCTTGGGCCACTTGTAGCCCATCGGTTGCGTGCGGTAGGCCGTGGTGATCGAGCGTGCACCGTACTTGTAGCACTGCGAGCCGATGTCCTCGGCCGAATAGCTGCTGCCGACAATGAGCAGGTCCTGGCCGTTGAACTCCATCGCTTCGCGAAAATCGTGGGCGTGCAGGATGCGCCCGGTGAAACGCTCGAAACCTTCGAACTCCGGCACGTGTGGGGTGGAGAAGTGCCCACTGGCCACTACCACATAATCGAACACCTGCTCGATACCAAGCCCTGCGCTGTAGTCGTGGGCGCTAACGGTGAACTCGCGGGTGGTTTCATCGAAGCTGACGTGCTTGACCACGGTATTGAAGCGGATGTAATCGCGCACCCCGGCCTTCTTCACGCGGCCCTGAATATAGTCCCACAGCACTTCGCGCGGCGGGTACGAGGAGATCGGCCGGCCAAAGTGCTCATCGAAGCTGTAGTCGGCAAATTCCAGGCATTCCTTGGGGCCGTTTGACCATAGGTAACGGTACATGCTGCCGTGCACGGGTTCGCCATGCTGGTCGAGGCCGGTGCGCCAGGTGTAGTTCCACATACCGCCCCAGTCGGCTTGCTTCTCGAAGCACACGATTTCAGGCATGGGGGCGCCCTGGGCATGGGCGGATTGGAACGCACGCAATTGTGCAAGGCCGGACGGGCCGGCGCCGATGATAGCGACACGAAGAGTCATAGTGATTCCTGAACAGTTGAACGCTGAAAAAATGCAAAGGCTCCCCAACCCCAAACGGCAAAAGGCCGGGGGTGGTGAAATCCAGGCGTTACGGTGCAGGTGGAGGGACGGGGCGTTTGCGCATCTGGCTAAGCAGGATGTTGACGGGCGGGATCGACAACACGTGGTACAGGCTCGAAAGCGGGGAGCGTGTCATGGGGGTGGGCCCGTATCCATTAGCGCAGGGTGCGTAATGGGGGCCTGAGGGGCGCAAGATACGTGTGATCTCGTACATGGGGGCTGAAATGGCCTCTTTTCTTTATGGTTTCTTTTTTATCTATAACGGATGGGGGTGGGGATATCAAGGATGGCGGCCCTCCCCCCCTGCACCCGAACGACCGCTCGTCGCCAGCAAAATCTTCGTTTCACCGCCAAAAACCCATCAAAACACGGCCTTCCCAGGTTTTGACCGGCGGGTTGCGCCCCTACCTGGGACTAAAAAAAACTTGCAGACGCAAACTACGATCAATACAGTCGTAGTTATTCGAAAGGCACCTGCCGTGTCATCGAAGCCCTTTTCCCTACATGACCGTTGCGGAGCACCTGCATGAAATCCAACATCCTGATCATCGGTGCCGGCTTTGCCGGTGTCTGGAGCGCCCTGAGCGCTGCTCGCCTGCTGGACCAGGCACAACGTGAAGACCTACGTATCAGCGTGCTCGCCCCTCAACCGGAGCTGCGCATTCGCCCACGCTTCTACGAAGCGGATGTGCATGGCATGAAGGCGCCGTTGGGCGAGCTGTTCGAGGCCGTGGGCGTGCACTTCATCCCTGGCAACGCCGACAGCATCGACGCCGACTGGCGCAGCGTGAGCTACACCGATGCCCAGGGGCAGCCCCAGCAAATCCACTACGACCGCCTGATCCTCGCCGCCGGCAGCCAGGTGGCGCGCCCGGCTGTACCAGGCCTTGTCGAACACAGCTTCGATGTCGACCAGATGGAGTCGGCCGTGCGCCTGGAACAGCACCTGCTGGGGCTGGCCGCCCTGCCCGCCTCCCCGGCGCGTAACACGGTCGTGGTTTGTGGTGGCGGATTCACCGGCATCGAAACGGCAACCGAAATGCCCGCACGCTTGCGCGCCCTGCTCGGTGACGGCAGTGCGGTGCGTGTGCTGGTGGTCGACCGTGGCGCCCGTGTCGGCGCGGCGTTGGGCGCGGGCATCACCCCATCGATCGAGGCCGCCTCCGCTCAGGCAGGTGTCGAATGGCTGACCGGTACCTCGGTGGTGGCCGTCGATGCCGGCGGCGTCACCCTGGACAACGGCGAGTACATCGCCAGCAGCACGGTGATCTGGACCGCAGGGGTCAAGGCCAGCCCCTTGACCGCACAGGTCGCCGGCGAGCGTGACGCCACAGGCCGCCTGCGGGTCGACGACCACCTGAAAGTGATTGGCCAGGCGCATATCTATGCCACCGGCGACACCGCCTGGGCCGCTGTCGATGAGCTGGGCAACCACGCCCTGATGACCTGCCAGCACGCCATCCCCATGGGCCGTCACTGCGGCAACAATGCCGCTGCCGACCTGCTGGGCATCGACCCGGTCATCTATCGCCAGCCCAAATACGTCACCTGCCTGGACCTCGGCGACTGGGGTGCGGCCTACAGCGAGGGCTGGGCGCGAGAGCTGAAGTTGCACGGCCAGGAAGGTAAGGCACTCAAGCGCCAGATCAACTCGGTGTGGATCTACCCACCCGCCGCAGACCGGGCACTGGCGCTGGCCGCTGCCGACCCGCTGATCCCGATCGTCTGACACCTGAAAGCGGATAAATCCGTCAAAAAACGACGGATTTGTCCGCACATGTCGTTACATTGAATGACTGGTCAATAATGATGTCTATATGCCATCATTTAAATAAAACATTTCCGAGGGTGAGGCACACACACTAAATCCGCAGCGCATCGAGAGCTGGCACCACCCCCGGTGACCCGGCCTTCCGTCCATGCTCTTGACGCCTGCACGCCACCGTCAAGGAGCATTCCATGCAGTTACGGAATATGAAGATCGGCATTCGCGCAGCCAGCGTATTCGCCCTGTTGGGCGCACTGGTGCTGGGCATGGGCCTGATCGCCCTCTACGAGACCCGGCAAATGGACACGGCCACGGACGAGATCCGTGTCACCTGGTTGCCCGCCGTGGTCGCACTCAGTGAAATCAGCAGCAACCTCGGCCGGGCCCGCGCCGTGACGCTGCGCGCGGCGCTGGATGACAATGACAGCGAGCGCGCACGTAACCTCGAGATGCTCAAAGGCATCAACGTGCAGCTCAAGGATGGCCTCCAGGACTACGACAGCACCATCATCGCCGCCGACGACCGCGCCTTGTTCAATGCCTTCAGCACTGCCCACCAACAGTACGTCGACCTGCAGGCGCAGGTGCTCGACGACATCGCCGCCGGGCACATTGACCAGGCCAGGCAGAAAATCAACGGCCCGCTCACCCTGCACGCCGACAGCATGATGAAAGCCATGGCGGCACTGATCGCCTACAACAGCAAAGGCGCTGAAGTGGCTTCGCAGCGTAGCAGCGATGTCGCGGACCAAGCGTTGACCGCCATCATCGGTTCACTGCTGGTGATCATGCTCGCGCTGGCAGCCATCGCCACGGTGTTGACCCGCAGCATCGTCGTGCCCCTGGCCGACGCTGTGGCCGTGGCCGAGCGCGTGGCCACCGGCGACCTGACCCGCGAAATTCGCGTGATCGGCCGCGACGAACCGGCGCAACTGCTGCGCGCCTTGAGCCGCATGCAAGACAGCCTGCGCGACACCCTGCGCAAGATTGCCGCATCGTCCGACCAACTGGCCTCGGCCTCGGAAGAGCTGCACACCGTCACCGAGGACACCAGCCGCGGCCTGCACCAGCAAAGTGCGGAGATCGACCAGGCCGCTACCGCTGTCAACCAGATGACCGCCGCCGTGGAAGAAGTGGCGAACAACGCGGTGAGTACCGCAGACGCGTCCAAAGGCGCCGACCGCACCACCCGCGACGGTCGCGACCAGGTCAACCAGGCCTTGGCGTCGATCCAGCACCTGGTCGACGACGTGACCGGTACCTCGGCCGAGATCGAACTGCTGGCCAACAACGCCAACGAGATCAGCCGCGTGCTCGATGTGATCGGCGCGATCGCCGGGCAAACCAACCTGTTGGCGCTCAATGCCGCCATCGAGGCAGCACGGGCCGGTGAGGCAGGCCGTGGCTTTGCGGTAGTCGCCGACGAGGTGCGCGCACTGGCCCACCGCACTCAGCAGTCCACGGCAGAAATCGAGCAGATGATCGTGGGTATCCAGACCGGCACCGAGCGCGCGGTAAGCGCCATGCACAGCAGCCAAGGGCGTGCCACGGGCACACTGGAAGTGGCCCAGTCTGCAGGCCAGGCACTTGAGGTGATTGCCGAAGCGATTGCCTCGATCAACCAACGCAACTTGGTGATCGCCAGTGCGTCGGAGGAACAGGCGCAGGTGGCGCGGGAGGTAGACCGTAACCTGGTGAATATTCGCGACCTGGCGATGCAGACGTCGGCGGGTGCGAATCAGACCAGTGCGGCGGCGCAAGACCTGTCGCGGTTGGCAGTGGACCTGAATGGGATGGTTGCCCAGTTCAAGGTTTGACTCAAGATAGCTGGGGCTGCTTTGCAGCCCATCGCGGGGCAAGCCCGCTCCTACAGGCAGGACGCCAGCCTTGAGGTCAGCTCACAGCTCTGTGGGAGCGGGCTTGCCCCGCGAAGGGGCCACACAGCGGCCCCAGTTTTGATCATCAGTCGTTCACGCTGACAGCCCGCGCACTGTTAACACTCTGCCCGCGCGTCGCCAGGCAGTAATACAGCGGCACCGTCACCAGCAACCCGATCAGCCAGGACAAATCAGCCCCTTCGACGATGTTCGAATACGGCCCCACATACAGCGCCGTATTGGCAAACGGCAGCTGCACCACGATCCCGCACGCATAGGCAATGATCGCGTGGTGGTTGAAGCGCCCATAAATGCCGCCGTCGGCACTGAAGATCGACGCGATGTCGTACTGGCCCTTCTTGATCAGGTAGAAGTCGATCAGGTTGATCGACGCCCACGGCACCAACACCAGCAACAGCGCCAGGATCAAGCCGATGAACTGGCCAATGAAGTCCGCCGACGCATTCAGCGCCACCAGGCCGCAGCCCACCAGAATCACCGAGGCCAGGATCACCCGCACCTTGATGCTCGGCGTCCACTTGGCAAAGAAGGTCTGGATGGCCGTGACGATCGACAACACCGCGCCATACAGGTTGAGCGCGTTGTGGCTGATGATGTTGAGCAGGAACAACACCATCAGGATCGGGCCGAGCCAGCCGGTGGCTTGCTTGACGGCGTCCATCGCGTCCGTGCCTTCCGGTACGCACAACACCGCCACCGCACCAAAGCTGAAGCACAGGATGGTGCCCAGCGTGGCACCGAAATAGGTGGCCCAGAACGGCTTGGCGATGCCGACTTCCTTAGGCAGGTAGCGTGAGTAGTCGGAGGTGTACGGCGAGAAGCTGATCTGCCAGATGGTGCCCAGCGACACCGTGGCGATGAAGCCCGACAAATTGAATGCACCGCGGCTGAAGAAGTCGGCCGGCAGCTCTTGGATGAACATCATGATGAACCCGGCCAGCAGCGCCGACCCCATCACCCAGGTACCGATACGGTTGAGGATATGGATGAAGCGGTAGCCAATCACGCCAATGGCCGTCGCGCTGAGGGCGCCGATGACGATGGCACCAGGCATCGGCACGCTCGGGGCGATACCGTGGATGGTCTTGCCCGCCAGCACGATGTTGGAAATGAAGAAGCCCACATAGATCAGCGCCGTGAAGAACACGATCAGCAGGGCGCCATAACGGCCGAACTGGCCGCGGCTCTGGACCATCTGTGGAATGCCCAGCTGCGGTCCCTGCGCAGAGGCCAGGGCGATGACAACGCCCCCGAGCAGGTGGCCCAGCACGATAGCGACAAGCCCCCACACCAGGTTCAGGTGGAACACCTGCACCACCATGGCACCCGTGACGATGGGCAGGGGCGCAATGTTAGTGCTGAACCAGAGGGTGAACAGGTCGCGCGCCTTCCCATGGCGCTCGGCAGGTGGAACGTAATCGACCGTGTGATTCTCGACAAACTGGTGTTGCGATGACGGTTGGGACATGGTTTTCAGCTCGAAAGGTCGTTTTTATCTTTGTAAGGAAACCGCGTCTAGGCGGCCTCTCAGCTGCGGACCATATTATGGTATTCCAAACTTTTGACAACACTGATTCGGCTTAAAAAACCCTAACTGATCCGGTTCAGCACCTGACGCTGGGGCATTGAAGTTCCGCCAAGCCCCCTATCCATGCGGCTTTGCGCCATTCATCGTGATTTTGCTACGGCGGAAAATTCCGCTTGCAAATCGAGTATTACGGTATACCATCAGACACATCAACGATAAAAACCGCGGACCACCGCAGCCCTTCTGAGGTACATGAGATGATCGACGCAACCGTCTACAAGAACGTCCTGGGCTCCTTCCCGTCCGGCGTTACCGTCATCACCACCCTGGACGACGACGGCTCGATCGTCGGCCTTACCGCCAGCGCCTTCTCCTCCCTGTCGATGGACCCGCCGCTGGTGCTGTTCTGCCCCAACTACAGCTCCGACTCCTACCCTGTGCTGATCAAGCAGAAGCGCTTCGCCATTCACCTGCTTTCTGGTGAACAGCAAGCCGAAGCCTACGCGTTCGCCAAAAAAGGCAAAGACAAAGCCACCGGCATCGAGTGGTCCCTGAGTGCGCTGGGCAACCCGCTGCTGGCCAATGCCACCGCCATCATCGAATGCGAACTGTGGCGTGAATATGAAGGTGGCGACCACGCCATCATGGTCGGCAAGGTGCACAACCTGATCGTCCCCGAGCAAGCCCCGCAGCCGATGATCTACTGCCGCGGCAAGATGGCCAGCCTGCCCGCCTTCGCCTGAAGCACCTAGCCTTATTACTGACGCCTGGTGCGCCAGGCGAGACTTTCAAGCTCCGAGGAAAGCCCCATGAAATTTTCGTTGTTCGTACACATGGAACGTTGGGATGAACAGGTCAGCCACCGCCAGCTGTTCGAAGACCTGACCGAACTGACCCTGATGGCCGAGAACGGCGGTTTCAGCACCGTGTGGATCGGCGAACACCACGCCATGGAGTACACCATTTCGCCAAGCCCGATGCCGCTGCTGGCCTACCTCGCCGCGCGCACCGAGAAGATCCGCCTGGGCGCCGGCACCATCATCGCGCCGTTCTGGAACCCGATCCGCGTGGCAGGCGAATGCGCCCTGCTCGACGTGATCAGCAACGGCCGCATGGAAGTGGGCTTGGCGCGCGGCGCCTATCAGTTCGAATTCGACCGCATGGCCAATGGCATGCCTGCCACCGACGGCGGCAAGGCCCTGCGTGAAATGGTCCCGGTGGTGCGCAAACTGTGGGAAGGCGACTACGCCCACGACGGCGAGGTGTACAAGTTCCCCACCTCCACCAGCGTGCCGAAACCGTTCAACGCTACACCGCCGATGTGGATCGCCGCCCGCGACCCAGACTCGCACAACTTCGCCGTGGCCAACGGCTGCAACGTCATGGTCACCCCACTGATGAAGGGTGACGAAGAAGTGCTGGACCTGAAAAACAAGTTCCAGGCGGCCCTGGACAACAACCCGGATGTGCCACGTCCACAATTGATGGTGCTGCGCCACACCCACGTGCACAGCCCATCCGAGCCTGAAGGCTGGAAGGTCGGCGCCCAGGCCATCTCGCGCTTCTACCGCACTTTCGACGCCTGGTTCGGCAACAAGACTGTGCCGGTCAACGGCTTCCTGGAGCCGAGCCCGGAATCGAAGTTTGCCGAAGTGCCGGCGTTCCAGCTGGAAAACATCCGCAAGAACACCATGATCGGCACACCCGAAGAAATCATCGCGCGCATCAAGTACTACCAAGAGCTCGGCGTCGACGAGTTCAGCTTCTGGTGCGACAACAGCTTGCCCCACGCCGAGAAGAAAAAGTCGCTCGAGCTGTTCATCAAGGAAGTGGTGCCGGCGTTCGCCTGAATTCCCTTTGCCTGAAGTAGTCGCGGGATCAGCCCGCTCCCGGGGGCCCTTGCGGCCCGCGTGAGCGGGCTTTTTTTGAAGTTCAGTGACAGCCTGCACCGGCCCATTCGCGGGTAAACCCGCTCCCACAGGTTCCCCACAGCTTTCAAGGCCTGCGCGGTACCTGTGGGAGCGGGTTCACCCGCGAAGAGGCCAGTACAGACACCACAAGATTCAAGGGATCAGCCCACCTTTCGTCCCCTGGCAATAGAAATTTCCAGACACCTATTGCACAACAAATATTATGGTATACCATCAGACAACAAGAGCTGATAACCCTCACCAGGAGCCACCCATGAGTTTCGAAATCCGCAAGATCGTCACCTACTCCGAAGAGACCCGCATCGAAGGCGGCAAGGCCACCGACAAACCGGTGACCATGGTCGGCCTGGCCGTGGTGATCAAGAACCCGTGGGCGGGTCGTGGTTTTGTAGAAGATCTGAAGCCGGAAATCCGTGCCAACTGCTCCGAGCTGGGCGCACTGATGGTCGAGCGCCTGACCGCCGCCATTGGCGGTGCCGACAAGATCGAAGCCTACGGTAAAGCCGCTGTGGTCGGCGCCGACGGCGAAATCGAACACGCCTCTGCCGTGATCCACACCCTGCGTTTCGGCAACCATTACCGCGAAGCGGTACAGGCCAAGAGCTACCTGAGCTTCACCAACAAGCGCGGCGGCCCAGGCACCTCGATCCAGATCCCGATGATGCAGAAGGACGACGAAGGCCTGCGTTCGCACTACATCACCCTTGAAATGCAGATCGAAGACGCCCCGCGTGCCGACGAAATCGTCGTGGTCCTGGGCGCTGCCGACGGCGGTCGTCTGCACCCGCGCATTGGCAACCGCTACATCGACCTGGAAGAACTGGCTGCCGAAAAAGCCAACGCTCAATAACAACAACCAAGACGGGCCGGGGCGTGGCGTGCTTACCCGCCGCGCCCGACCTTCAAGGAGCGCCCTCCATGATTCAGCCTGTCGCTGAACGTACACCGGCCGGGACCAGTTACCTGGACCAAGGCCAGGGCCAACCCGTGGTGCTGATCCACGGTGTGGGCCTGAACAAGGAAATGTGGGGCGGTCAGTTCGTTGGCCTGGCCAACGACTACCGCGTCATCGCTTACGACATGCTCGGCCACGGCCAGAGCGCGTTGCCAGCCGCCGACACCGGCCTGGAAGGCTACGCCGCCCAGCTCGTCGAACTGCTCGACCACCTGCAGATTCCCCAGGCCACCGTGATTGGCTTCTCCATGGGCGGCCTGGTGGCACGTGCCTTCGCCCTCAACTACCCGCACAGGCTCTCTGCGCTGGTGGTGCTCAACAGCGTGTTCAACCGCACCCCCGAGCAGAGTGCCGGCGTTATCGCCCGCGCCGCCCAGGCGGCGGAGCTCGGCCCCGACGCCAACGTCGACGCCGCCCTCGACCGCTGGTTCAGCCGTGAATACAAGGCTGCCAACCCGGCGCAGGTCGCCGCCATTCGCCAGGTGCTGGCGAGCAACGACCCGCAGGGCTACCACACTACTTATTCACTGTTCGCCACCCAGGACATGTACCGCGCCAGCGACCTGGGCAGCATTCAGGTGCCGACGCTGATCGCCACCGGCGAACTCGATTCGGGCTCCACCCCGGCCATGACCCGCCAGCTCGCCGCCAGCATCCCTGGGGCGCACAGTGTGGTCCTCGCCGAGCAACGGCATATGATGCCGGTGGAAGCACCGCGTGAAGTCAACAAGATGCTGTTGGACTTCCTCAAGCAAGCCCGCACCCTCACCGAATCCGCCAAGGGGATTGTTGCATGACCCTCGTACGTTTCCAGATGTGCATCGACGGCCAATGGCTCGATGCCCAGAGCGGCAAGACTTTCGACAGCCTCAACCCGGCCACCGCGCAAGCCTGGGCGCAACTGCCCGACGCCGACGAAGCCGATGTGGAGCTGGCCGTGCAGGCCGCCCAGCGTGCCTTCGAAAGCCCTGCCTGGCGCAGCATCACCGCCACGGCGCGCGGCAAACTGCTGCGCCGGCTGGGCGACCTGATCACCGAGAACAAAGAGCACCTGGCCCAGCTGGAAAGCCGTGATAACGGCAAGCTGATCCGCGAAACCCGCGGCCAGGTCGGTTACCTGCCCGAGTTCTTCCACTACACCGCAGGCCTGGCCGATAAGCTCGAAGGCGGCACCCTGCCGCTGGACAAGCCAGACCTGTTCGCCTACACCGTGCACGAGCCGATTGGCGTGGTCGCCGGGATCATCCCGTGGAACAGCCCGCTGTACCTGACGGCCATCAAGCTGGCCCCGGCCCTCGCCGCTGGCAACACCATCGTGCTCAAACCGTCCGAACACGCCTCGGCGACCATCCTCGAGCTGGCTCGCCTGGCCCTTGAAGCCGGCTTCCCGCCGGGTGTGGTCAACGTGGTCACCGGCTATGGCCCTAGCACCGGCGCGGCCCTGACTCGCCACCCGCTGGTACGCAAGATCGCCTTCACCGGCGGCGCCGCCACGGCCCGCCATGTGGTGCGCAGCAGCGCCGAGAACTTCGCCAAGCTGTCGCTGGAGCTGGGCGGCAAGTCGCCAAACATCATCTTCGCCGACGCCGACCTGGACAGCGCCATCAACGGCGCCGTGGCCGGCATTTATGCCGCCTCCGGGCAAAGTTGCGTGGCCGGTTCACGCCTGCTGGTACAGGACGAGATCTTCGACGAATTCGTCAGCCGCCTGGTCGAGCGCGCCAAGCGCATCCGCATCGGCAACCCACAGGACGACGCCAGCGAAATGGGCCCGATGGCCACCGCCCAGCAACTGGCCGTGGTCGAAGGCCTGGTCGCTGCGGCCAAGGCCGAAGGCGCCAAGCTGCACCTGGGGGGCAAGCGAGCCGAGGTCGAGGGTGACGGCTGGTTCTACGAACCCACCCTGTTCGAGTGCGACAGCAACTCGATGACCATCATGCAGGAAGAGGTGTTCGGCCCCGTTGCCGCGGTCATTCGTTTCAAGACCGAAGAAGAGGCCCTGGCCATTGCCAACGACTCGCAGTTCGGCCTGGCGGCCGGCATCTGGACCCGCGACCTGGGCCGCGCCCACCGCCTGGCCCGTGACGTACGCTCGGGCATCATCTGGGTCAACACCTACCGCGCGGTGTCGGCCATGGCGCCCATCGGTGGCTTCAAGAACAGCGGCTACGGCCGTGAGAGCGGCATCGATTCGGTGCTGGCCTATACCGAGCTGAAGACCGTGTGGATCAACCTGTCCACCGCGCCGATGCCCGACCCGTTTGTGATGCGTTAAGAGGTAGCACGAGATGATCGAACCAGGCATCTACAAAGACGTGATGGGCTCCTTCCCGTCCGGCGTTACGGTGGTCACCACCCTGGACGCCGACGGCGGCATCGTCGGTATCACCGCCAGCGCGTTCAGCGCGCTGTCGATCGAGCCGGCACTGGTGCTGTTCTGCCCCAACTACGCCTCCGACACGTACCCGATCCTGCGTGACAGCAAGCGGTTCGCCATTCACCTGCTGTCTGCCGAGCAAACCGCCGAGGCGTATGCCTTTGCCGGCAAGGGCAAGGAAAAGGCCAAGGGCATCGACTGGCACCTGAGCGAGTTGGGCAACCCGTTGCTGGCCAAGGCCACGGCGATCATCGAGTGCGAACTGTGGCGCGAGTATGACGGCGGTGACCACGCGATCATCGTCGGCGCGGTGAAAAACCTGGTGTTGCCGGCAGATCCGGTCACCCCGATGGTCTACCACAAAGGCAAGCTGGGCGCCCTGCCCCCGCTGGGCTGATAGACCTTAGAGCCGGCGGTAGCTTTTTCGCGGGCAAGCCCGCTCCCACAGGGATCGCGCAGATCCCAAGTTCAGTGCAGTACCTGTGGGAGCGGGCTTGCCCGCGAAGAAGCCACCGCCGATAACCCTGTTTTTAGGGGCCGCGCTACCCTCTCACCCTCGGTTGCGGCCCCTGTTTTGATTCGGAGCTGGTCAATGAGCAACGAAAAGTACGAGAAAGGCCTGCAGATCCGCACCCAAGTGCTGGGCGAGGACTACGTCAACCGTTCGATCCAGAATGCCGACGAATTCACCAAGCCCCTGCAAGAGCTGGTCACCGAGTATTGCTGGGGCCATGTCTGGGGCCGCGAAGGCTTGTCGCTCAAAGAGCGCAGCATGATAAACTTGGCCATGATTTCCGCGCTCAACCGGCCCCACGAACTCAAGCTGCACATCCGCGGCGCATTGCGTAATGGCCTGAGCCGAGAACAGATTCGCGAGATCCTGCTCCAAGTCGGCATTTATTGCGGCGTACCCGCGGCGGTGGACAGTTTCCGCCTGGCCCGCGAAGCGTTCGCCGAAGCCGATGCGGAGTCAACCCGTTAACAACGGGCTGTTCGAACCACCGTAAGGAGCAGCGCCCGGTTCGGCGTGCTCCGCGGGTTGGCGCAACAGCCTCATAAAGAGCGCACCTGATGAAACGCCAGCCACTCGACGACAGCTTCAAGGTCAACCGCAACCCCGTTACCCTGCGCGAAATCGTGCTCGACAAGCTGCGCGCCGCGATCATGAACTTCCACTTGCTGCCAGGTGACCGCCTGGTGGAGCGCGACCTTTGCGACCGCCTCGGGGTCAGCCGCACCTCTGTACGTGAAGCCCTGCGCCACCTCGAATCCGAAGGCCTGGTCGAGTTCGCCGACGCCAAAGGCCCGCGCGTGGCCATCATTACCCTGGAAGATGCCCGCGATATCTACGAGCTGCGCTGCGTGCTCGAAGGCCTGATCGTCCAGCTGTTCACCCTCAATGCCAAGGCCAAGGACATTCGCGCCCTGGAGCGCGCGTTGGAGGTCAACCGCGAAGCCCTGGAAGAAGGCGAGCTGCAACAGGTGCTCGACTCGGTGCAAGGCTTTTACGATGTGCTGCTGGAAGGCTCCGGCAACCAGGTTGCCGCCCAACAGCTGCGCCAATTGCAGGCCCGCATCAGCTACCTGCGCGCCACCTCGGTGTCGCAAGAAAACCGCCGCGGTGCCAGCAACCGGGAGATGGAAAAGATCGTCGAGGCGATCAAGGGCGGTGACCCACTGGTCGCCCACCAAGCCTCGGTCGATCACGTCCGCGCCGCCGCCAAGGTGGCCCTGGACTACCTGCGCCAGAAGCAGGATGACAACACCAAGGTGCGCGACATGGTCGAGCCCCTGGCCCTCAAAGAGCCACGTATAGAACCCCGCATAGGCCGCTGACCATGCCCAACGCCCCGCGCTACTGCCCGCACTGCACCACGGAACTGGCCCGGGGCGTTCCTACAGGCGACACCCACGAACGCCTGCATTGCACCGGCTGCGGCTACATCCACTACATCAACCCGAAAATCATTGCCGGCTGCATCATCGAGCGCGATGGCAAGTATTTGCTGTGCCAGCGGGCCATTCCACCCCGCCCTGGCACCTGGACCTTGCCCGCCGGGTTCATGGAAGCGGGCGAGACCACCGAGCAGGCGGCGTTGCGCGAGGTGTGGGAAGAAAGCGGCGTGCACGCCGAAATCGTCTCGCCCTACTCGATTTTCAGCGTGGCCAAGATCAGCGAGGTGTACATCATCTTCCGCGCCATCGCCACGCAGGAGACCGGCCAGTTCGGCCCGGAAACACTGGCCTACAAGTTTTTCGAGCCGGACGAAATCCCCTGGGACGAGATCTACTACCCGGCCATCCGGCAGATTCTCGAGCGTTATATCCTGGAACGCCAGGCCGGGGTGTACGGCATCTACATGGGCAATGACGATACCGGCAAGGTGCATTTCATTCGTTGAGCCAGCGCGATTCGGTAGGAGCAGCCTTGTGCTGCGAAGAAGCCGGGGATAACAGCGGAGATCTTCGCTGCTGTCACTGGCCTCTTCGCAGCACAAGGCTGCTCCTACACGCGAAGAGGCCCGCACAGACGACATAAAGCCCTCGCCAATTCGCTATTCTCGGTGCACCCTTATCCTCCCAGGCAAAAAGGACCGGCAGAGCGCATATGGCGAAATGGCTAGACGGCGGCGGGCTGATGGCCGAACGCATCCGCCAGCACGATTGGACCCACAGCCCACTGGGCCCGCTCGAGGCCTGGCCGAGCGCGCTCAAGACCTCGGTGGCCTTGTGCCTGGCCTCGCGCTTCCCACAGGCCGTGTTATGGGGCAGCGAGCTGATCACCCTGTACAACGACGCCTTCACGCAAATCCTCGGCAGCAAGCCCCTGGCCCTGGGCCGGCCGTTCAGTGAAGTGTGGCAGGAGGCCTGGAGCGAAATCAGCGCCATGGCCGAACGCGCCATGGCCGGTGAGGCGGTCTACATCGAAGACTTTCCCTTGGTCATCGACCGCAACGGTGCCCCCGAACGCGCCTACTTCACCTTCTGCTACAGCCCGATCCGCGGCGAAGACGGCACGGTACTGGGCATGCTCGACACGGTGACCGAAACCACCACCAGCGTGGTCAACAGCCAGCGCCTGAACTTTCTTGACGGCCTGGGCCGCGAAGTGGCCAATGCCACCGACCCCGAGCGGATCATGGCGATCACCACCCGCATGCTGGTGGAACACCTGCAACTGTCCAGTTGCGCCTACGCGGTGATGGACCCCGACCAGGACGGCTTCAACATCTGCGGCGACAGCGTCGCCCCCGGCTCACCGCGGCTGATCGGCCAATACCGCCTGGCCGACTTCGGTCGCCTGGCAGTCAGCCGACTGCGCGCAGGCGAACCGCTGGTGATCAATGACAACCTCAGCGAACTGGCCGCCGATGAAGCCGCGACGTTCCAGGCCATCGGCATCACCGCGACCATCTGCATGCCGCTGATCAAGGACGGTCGCCTGACCGCCCTGATGGCTATTCACGACAAGGCGCCCCGGGTATGGACGGGCTATGAACTGCGCCTGATCCGCGAAGTCACCGAACGCTGCTGGTCGCATATCCAACGGGTGCAGGCCCACGCCGAAGTGCGTGAAGCCCTGGCCGCGCTGGAGGCGCTCAACGCCTCCCTGGAGCACCGCGTCGAAGAGCGCACCACCCAGCTGCTGCACACCGAAGCCGTGCTGCGCCAGGCACAGAAGCTCGAGGCCATCGGCCAGTTGACTGGCGGTGTGGCACACGACTTCAACAACCTGCTGACCATCATCCGCTCGTCATTGCACTTTTTGCAGCGTCCCAACCTGGACGAAGCACGCCGCGAGCGCTACCTCAAAACCATTGCCGACACCGTCGAACGCGGCGCCAAGTTGACCGGCCAACTGCTCGCTTTCGCCCGTCGGCAGGCCTTGAGCCCACAAGTGTTCGAGGCCGGGCCGCGGCTGCAGGCCATGGCCGATATGCTCGATACCGCTACCGGTGCACGGGTTCAGGTGGAAATCGAACTGCCAGAGGCGCCTTGCCATATCCGCGCCGACCTCAGCCAACTCGAAACCGCGATCATCAACCTGATGCTCAACGGCCGCGACGCCATGGCCGGGGAAGGCACCTTGCGCCTGCGCCTTCAGGCCAACCAACGCCTGCCCGGCCTGCGTGGGCAGGCCGCGCAAGCCGGGCCCTTTGCAGCCATCTCGGTAGTGGACAGCGGTGTCGGCATCGCCACCGAGCTGCTCGATCGCATCTTCGACCCCTTCTTCACCACCAAAGCGCCCGGTGAAGGCACCGGGCTTGGCCTGTCCCAGGTGTTCGGCTTTGCCAAGCAGTCCGAAGGCGATGTAGAGGTGATCAGCGTCGAAGGCCAGGGCACGACGTTTACCCTGTACCTGCCGCAACAAGCGCCCTCCGCCGGCCCTGAGGCTTCTGAATAGCGGCTACCGTTGCGCGGCCATTAACCGCGCCACACTCTGTGCCAGCTCGGCACGCCGGTACGGCTTGCGCAGCACTTCGAAGCCTTTGAGTTCGCGCGGTGTCAGGTTGGCATAGCCGGTAATGATCAGCACCGGCAGGTTGGCCTGGCGCTGGCGCATCTGCTGGGCGAAGCGCACGCCGGTCATCTCGGCCATCACATGGTCGGTCACCAGCACATCCGGTACTAGCCCCCGCTCTACCAGCTGCAAGGCCGCCGCCGCACTCTCGGCCTCGATCACTTCGTAGCCGAGGTCGCGCAGTTGCAGCGCTGTGGCATGGCGTACGATCGCTTCGTCATCGACCAACAGCACGTGGTTCTTCCGGCCGGCCAATGGCGCTTCGGCTGTATCGCTGTCGCGGCAGCTTGCCGCCACATCGCTGGTCGGCAGCCACAAGGTCGCCTCGGTGCCCTCACCTGGCCACGAACGAAGGGTAAAACCGCCGCCCGACTGCACGGCCAAGCCCTGCACCATCGGCAGGCCTAGGCCGGTGCCTTTGCCCACCGCCTTGGTCGAGTAGAAGGGCTCGAAGCAGCGGCGCAGTTGTTCAGCGTCCATCCCACAGCCACTGTCGCGCACCTGTAGCCAGGCCAGCCGCGCCGCGGCCACACCATCCGGCCTCGGCGGGCCGTTTGCATCGATACCGGCGACGATACTCAACTCGCCGCCGTCAGCCATCGCGTCACGGCCATTGACCACCAGGTTGAGCAAGGCCAGCTCCAGTTGATGAGGGTCGGCCACCACGGCCGGTAGCGCCGGGTCGACCTGCACGTGCACGGTAATGGTCGGCCCCAGGGAACGGGCGATCAGCTCACGCATGTCTTCCACCAGCGCCGCCAGAGACACGGCTTGGGGTTTAAGGGTTTGCCGGCGGGCGAAACTGAGCAGCCGACCGACCAGGTTGCGCGCCCGCTCGGCAGCCTGCAGGCCGCCGTCGATCAGCCTGGGGGCACGCTCGGACTGTGGGTTGCGGCGCATCAATTCGAACGAGGCAATGATCGGCGTGAGCATGTTGTTGAGGTCATGGGCGATGCCGCCGGT
The DNA here is from genome assembly GCF_026240895.1 of Pseudomonas sp. DCB_AW. NCBI lineage: Bacteria > Pseudomonadati > Pseudomonadota > Gammaproteobacteria > Pseudomonadales > Pseudomonadaceae > Pseudomonas > Pseudomonas sp. DCB_AW. Next base: position 61,043 of record NZ_JAPFCE010000021.1, on the reverse strand, counting down.
CAATTGCCCGATCATTTCCAGCTTGTGGGCTTCGTGCAGCTGCAGCATCGCCGATTCGCGCTGAGCCAGGGCCGACGCCACGCGCTCCTCCAGGCTTTCGTTGAGCAGGTGCAGCGCGCGCTCGGCCCTGGCATGGGTAATCGCCGCCCACGCTTGCTTGGCGCTCTCTTCCACCAGCTGGCATTCGTCTTCAGGGCACAGGTGCGGGGTATGGAAATGCACACTCAGGGTGGTCTCCAGCCGGCCAGCGCGCAGGACCGGCACATGCAAGCTGTGAGGCTGCTGCACCACCTGCCCCGCTGCCAGTTGCTCGCGCAACGAAGCACCGAAGCTCGCGTAGGCATGCTGGCCGACGAACGAGGGCAAGCCCTCGGACCAGTCATGTGCTACCTGGAAGTTGCTGCCGTCGCCTTGGTCTTCACCAAAGTAGACCCGTGCCGCGCCGAGTCGCCGTGCCAGCCGACTTACCGCGAACGCTTCGATCCGCTCTGCATCCCCCAGCGCGGGTAATGCACGGCCCAGTTCCAGCAAAAAGGCCTGGCGCTGCTGGAAGCGTACGCGCTCGGTAGTCTCGGTCACCAGGCACAGCACGCCGCCAACGCTGCCGTCAGCCTCGCGCACGGCGGAATAGGACACATCGAAATAGGCCGTTTCACCCACGCCGTGGCGCTCGATGTAGAAAGGGCGATCCTTGGCCGAGAAGGTCTGGCCGCTCTCGCGCACACCGCGCAGCAACGGCTCCAGGTCGTCCCACAGCTCGCTCCAGTTTTCCTGGGCCGGCCGCCCCAATGCCTGGGGGTGCTTGGTGCCAATGCTCGGCGCATAGGCATCGTTGTACAACGCCACGTAGGCCGGCCCCCAGAACAGCACGCACTGCGCTTGCGCCGGCAGCAGCGTGCCCATGACCGTCTGCAGGTGCGGCGACCAGGTGTGGGGTGGGCCCACCGGCGAGCCGCGCCAGTCCATCGACTGGAGCAGGCTGCCGACGCTACCGCCGTTGAGCAGAAAGCCCAACGGTGGATTGCCCGCGTCGGTGGGGGGTTGTTGAAGCGATCTCATGTCAGGGAAGTCCCGGGCACATTGCCATCCATCTGATGGATAGGAGGCCTGCAAGTACCCGTTCGTTCCCTTGCTTTCAGACGTTTTTCAACGGCGCCCTTCAGCCAGCATGCGCAAGGCCAACCCGGCCAGCACAGTGCCCATCAACCAGCGCTGAACGCGCTGCCACAGGGGCCGCCCGCCTAAGAACACGGCGATGGAGCCAGCCATCACCGCGATCAAGGCATTGACCGAAACGCTGATGGCGATTTGCGTAGACCCGAGCACCAGCGACTGCACCAACACGCTGCCGTGCCCGGGCTCGATGAACTGCGGCATCAACGACAGGTACATGACGGCGATCTTCGGGTTCAGCAGGCTGGTGGCAAAGCCCATGGTGAACAGCCGCCGCGGGCTGTCCGCTGGCAGGTCGCGGACCTGGAATGGCGAGTTGCCGCCAGGCCGAAGCGCCTGCCAGGCCAGGTACAACAGGTACAGTGCGCCACCGATGCGCAGCACGTCGTAGGCAAACGGCACCGCCATGACCAGCGCGCTGATGCCCAGTGCAGCGCAGAGCATATAGATGACGAAGCCCAAGGCCACACCACCGAGGGAAATCAACCCCGCATTTCGGCCCTGGCAGATCGACCGGGAAATCAGGTAGATCATGTTCGGGCCGGGCGTCAGCACCATACCTAGGCAGATCAATGCGAAGGTCAGCAGTTGGGCGGTTTCGGGCATGGGGCACATCCTGGTTGTGCGAAAAGTAGCGGCGAGTGTATCCGAGCGGCGTCAGCGCCGGTAGCGTCAGCCCAACTGCCCGGCAATCAGCCCCAAGGCCACGGCGATCATCGCCACGCCCGACACCCGCCCGACCATCTTCGCCGCCCCTGGCCGGGTGCTCAAGACGGCCTTGGCGCCGTACCCCACCAGCGAATAGATCACCAGCGAGCTGCACAGATGCACCAGCCCCAGCAGCAGGATCTGCACCGGCACCGGCCAGCTTGACTGCGGGTCGGTGAATTGCGGCAGCAAGGCCAGGAACAGCAGAAACACCTTGGGGTTGAGCCCGCTCACGCAAAAGCCTTTGAAGGCCCAGCGTGAACCGCTATCGCCAACACCGCCCTGCCCGGCTTCCGGCACCGCCGGGCTGAGCAGCAGGTTGCCGCCCAGCCACAGCAGGTAGGTACAACCCGCCAAGGTCAGCAACATCAACGCCAACGGGTGCCCCGCCAACAGGCTGCCCACGCCGGCCGCCACCACCAGCGTCGCAAGGAAGTGCCCCGACAACATGCCCGCCACCGCAGGCATCACCCAGCGGCCACGCATGCCCGCCGAGATGGCGTAGGCCCAGTCGGCACCAGGGGTAATCACGAACAGCAACGACACGGCCCAGAACGCCGTCAGCACACTGATTGCCACTTGAATCTTCCTTATGTCTTGGCTTGGTATGCAGAAAGATTACGGATTCCTTCGGGGCATTTTCTTTCGTATATTCCCCGCCATCGCACATATGCTAGAAGATTCTTCTCAATGGACAGAACTGATCGAAAAATCCTTGCCGAGCTGCAAAAAGATGGTCGCTTGTCGGTGACCGAGTTGGCGGATCGCGTGGGTCTGAGCCTGTCGCCCTGTCATCGCCGGCTGAAGGCGCTGGAGGAATCGGGCGCTATCCTCGGCTACCACGCGCGCCTGGCGCCGACTGCACTGGGGCTGAACTTCGCCGCGCTGGTGTTCGTCACCCTGCGCGAGGTGACGCGCCAGCCGGTGGCGGACTTCGAGGCAGCGTTGGCCGAAATCCCCCAGATCGTCGAGGCGCAGCGGCTGTTCGGCGACCCGGACTACCTGCTGCACGTGGTGGCCAAGGACCTGCCGGCGTTTCAGAAGCTGTATGACGAACACCTGACCAGCATTCCCAACGTGAAGCGGTTGAGTTCGACGTTGGTGATGAAGGAAGTGATCCAGGACCGGCTGTTGCCGATGTAGCTGTGCAGGCCTGCTCTGGCCTCTTCGCGGGCAAGCCCGCTCCCACACCGACCGCGTTATGCCCCTATTTACAGGGCATGCGCGAACATTGTGGGAGCGGCCTTGTGCCGCGATGGGCCGCAAAGCGGCCCCAATACAGGCGATGGATAAGTTAAGTGAACAGCATTACGGCACAGGCGGACTATTATCTGCACTGAAAACGCGCACCGCGCACCAGCCCGGTTCCCGGCCCATTCACCCGGAGGGCGCCAACCCCCCCAGGCCCCGGCCTTCCAGCGGTATGGCCCGCTCCTTGCTACCACTCGTCCCTTAACCTTTTGTCAGCCTTAGGTTTTTTAAGGTTTATGGGCACATATTTACTAATTTCTCGTTATCCCCGCACCCCCCATCATCCCTCCAACAAGAACGCGTCGCCCTTCGCCGGCACGCACCCGGGCAGTACCCCATGCCCTACCTTGCCTTGGAGTCAGTCATGACCAGTGCAGCCAACTCGGCACCCCTCATAGAAAAACACACGATCGGCTACGTGCCCCCGCAAGACCGCCATGGAAAGGTAAGGGATCTGTTCACACTGTGGTTCGGGGGCAATATCGCGCCCCTGCCCATCGTCACCGGCGCGCTGGGCGTGCAGCTGTTTCACCTGAACCTGGTGTGGGGCATCGTCGCCATCCTGGTCGGCCACCTGGTCGGCGGGGTGCTGATGGCGCTGCACTCGGCCCAAGGCCCGCAGATGGGCATCCCGCAGATGATCCAGAGCCGCGCCCAGTTCGGCACGCTTGGCGCGCTGCTGGTGGTGGTGATCGCTGGGGTCATGTACATCGGGTTCTTCGCCTCCAACATCGTCCTCGCGGGCAAGTCGCTGCATGGCGTGGTCGAAGCCGTGCCGGTACCGGTGGGGATCGTCATTGGCGCACTGGGGTCGGGCATCATCGGCATCATCGGTTACCGCTTCATCCATGTGCTCAACCGCATCGGCACCTGGGTGCTGGGCATCGGTATCGTGGTCGGCTTCGGCTATATCTTCACCCACGTGCAAAGTGACGACTTCCTCACCCGCGGTGGTTTCAACCTGGCCGGCTGGCTGGCCACGGTGTCGCTGGCAGCGTTGTGGCAGATCGCCTTTGCCCCGTATGTGTCGGACTATTCGCGCTACCTGCCGGCCGACGTCAAGGTCAGTTCGACCTTCTGGACCACTTACCTGGGCTCTGTGCTGGGCTCGAGCCTGTCGTTCATCTTCGGCGCGGTCGCGGTGCTGGCAATTCCGGCCGGCATGGACACCATGGACGCGGTGAAACTCGCCACCGGCACCCTGGGCCCGATCATGCTGGTGCTGTTCCTGCTCAGCGTGATCAGCCACAACGCCCTCAACCTGTATGGCGCGGTGCTGTCGATCATTACCCTGATCCAGACCTTCGCCTACCGCTGGATCCCCACCGCCAAAAGCCGTGCGGTGCTGTCGCTGATCGTGCTGGCGGCTTGCAGTGTGGTGGCCGTGTGCGCATCGAAGGACTTCATCGGCCACTTCGTCGACATGGTGCTGGTGCTGCTGGTGGTGCTGGTGCCGTGGACGGCGATCAACCTGATCGACTTCTATGCCATCCACAAGGGTGACTACGACATCCAGTCGATCTTCAAGGTCGATGGCGGTATCTACGGGCGTTACAACCCGCAGGCGCTGGTGGCTTACGCCGTGGGCATCGTGGTGCAGATCCCGTTCATGAACACGCCGCTGTATGTCGGGCCGGTTTCCGAGCACATCAACGGGGCAGACCTGTCGTGGCTGGTGGGGCTGGCGATTACCTCGCCGTTGTACTGGTGGCTGGCTAGCCGTGACAGTGCCTATCGTCGCCGGCAAGTGAGTGCCAAGCTGGCCATGGGGCACTGACTCATCCTGTACTGGCCTCTTCGCGGGCAAGCCCGCTCCCACAGGGGGACCACAGATTCGGGCAATGTGGTACTGCTGTGTGCGGGCTTGCCCGTGAAGAGGCCGGTACAGACACCTTGTAGTCAGAGGTTATAAGCCCGCTCATTGTGCTCCGCCAGGTCCAGCCCCTGCTCTTCCTCCTCCCGGCTGGCCCGCAGCCCGACAGTCAGCTTGATGGCGCCCAGAATCGCCCAGCTCACCACAAAGCAATAAACAAAAGTAAAGGCCACGCCTTTCAGTTGCACCAGTGCTTGCCCAAGGGGCGTAATGCCTTCCACATAGCCGCCCAACGACGGCGCGGCAAACACCCCGGTCAATAGCGCGCCAACCATCCCGCCCACGCCATGCAGGCCAAACACGTCGAGGCTGTCGTCATACCCCAATGCCTGCTTCAGCCGGGTCACTGCGAAGAAGCAGATAGCCCCCGTCAGCAAGCCGATCACCAGCGCCCCCAACGGCCCGACAAAGGCGCACGCCGGCGTGATGCCAACCAACCCGGCCAACGCACCTGAGGCCGCCCCCAGTGCAGTGGGCCGCCCATGCATGAGCTTTTCGGTAATCAGCCAACCGACAATCCCTGCGCAGGCAGCCACCATGGTCGCCAGCATCACCACCCCTGCCCCTTCGTTGGCCGCAAGCCCCGAGCCCACGTTGAACCCAAACCAGCCCACCCACAGCAAACCGGCACCTACCAGGGTGAAGCCGAGGTTGTGCGGCGGCATGGCCACCTGTGGGTAGCCCTTGCGCTTGCCTAGCATCAACGCTGCAGCCAGCGCCGCCACACCGGAGTTGATGTGCACTGCGGTGCCGCCGGCAAAGTCCAGCACGCCCCAGTTGACCATCAATGCCCCTGGCCCGCCCCAGACCATATGGGCAATCGGTGCGTACACCAGGACGAACCAGGCGCCCATGAACAACAACGAGGCACTGAATTTCATGCGTTCGGCAAAGCCGCCGGCAATCAGCGCAGGCGTGATGATCGCGAAGGTCAGCTGAAATACCGCGAAGACACCTTCCGGGATGGTCCCTACCAGGCTGTCATGGCCGATGTTCAGCATCAGCGCCTTGTCCAGGCCGCCGATAAAACTGTTGAAGGTCAGTTGGCCTTCAACCATACCGCGGGTATCCACCACCAGGCTGTAGCCGAACAGCACCCAGAGGATGCCGATGAGCCCGGCCACGGCGAACAGCTGGGTGAACACCGAAAGAAAGTTCTTGGCCCGCACCATGCCGCCGTAGAACAGCGCGAGGCCCGGGATGCACATCATCAGCACGAACATCGCCGCGCAGATCATCCAGGCGGTGTTGCCGGTGTCCAGGGTGGGCTCGGCGGCGTGGGCCAACGGCGTCAATGCCAACAGTACAACAGCAAGGGCAAGCTTCATGGCGTCACTCCTGTGCGAATGGGGATGCATCGGGGGCTGCTTCGCAGCCCTTTCGCGACACAAGGCCGCTCCTACAACGGATCGCGATCATCTGTAGGAGCGGCCTTGTGTCGCGAAAGGGCCGCAAAGCGGCCCCAGAAGGTTGGATCAGTACTGAGCCTGGCCTGGTACCCAGGCAGTACCGGCCAGCGGCACCCGGGCCATGGCAGCCGCCTCGACGGTCAGCGCCACCAGGTCCTCAGGGTCCAGGTTGTGCAGGTGCGACTTGCCGCAGGCACGGGCCATGGTCTGCGCCTCCAGCACCAGCACGCGCAGGTAGTTGGCCAGGCGCCTGCCGGCCTCTTCCGGGTTCAGGCGCTTGGCCAGTTCCGGATCCTGGGTGGTGATACCGGCCGGGTCGCGGCCGTTCTGCCAGTCATCGTAGAAACCGGCGGCCGAGCCAAGTGCCTTCAACTGCGCATCCAGGCGCGGGTGGTTGTCGCCCAGGGCGATCAAAGCAGCGGTGCCGATGGCCACTGCGTCAGCGCCCAGGGCCATGGCCTTGGCCACATCGGCGCCGTTGCGGATGCCACCCGAGACAATCAGCTGCACCTTACGGTGCATGCCCATCTCCTGCAGCGCCTGCACCGCCTGCGGGATGGCCGGCAGGATCGGGATGCCGACGTGCTCGATGAACACTTCCTGGGTCGCGGCAGTACCGCCTTGCATGCCGTCGAGCACGATCACGTCAGCGCCGGCTTTCACCGCCAGCTTGACGTCGTAGTACGGGCGGCTGGCACCGATTTTCACGTAGATGGGTTTTTCCCAATCGGTGATCTCGCGCAGCTCGGCAATCTTGATCGCCAGGTCATCCGGGCCGGTCCAGTCCGGGTGGCGGCAGGCACTGCGCTGGTCGACACCGATCGGCAAGGTGCGCATGCCGGCCACGCGCTCGGTCACTTTCATGCCCAGCAGCATGCCGCCACCGCCCGGCTTGGCGCCCTGGCCAAGGACGATCTCGATGGCGTCGGCCTTGCGCAGGTCGTCCGGGTTCATGCCGTAGCGCGACGGCAGGTACTGGTACACAAGGTGCTGCGACTGGCCCCGCTCTTCCGGGGTCATGCCGCCGTCACCGGTGGTAGTGCTGGTGCCGGCGATGGTCGCACCACGGCCCAGCGCTTCCTTGGCATTGGCCGACAGCGCGCCGAAGCTCATGCCGGCAATGGTCACCGGGATTTTCAGGTGGATCGGTTTCTTGGCAAAGCGGGTGCCCAGCACCACGTCGGTGCCGCATTTCTCGCGGTAGCCTTCCAGCGGGTAGCGCGACACGCTGGCGCCGAGCAGCAGCAGGTCATCGAAGTGCGGCACGCGGCGCTTGGTGCCACCGCCGCGGATGTCATAGATGCCGGTTTCGGCGGCACGCTGGATTTCCTGGATGGTCAGGCGATCGAAAGTGGCCGACTCACGCAGTACCGGGGGGAATTGCTCGCTCATGGGGTTGCTCCTTGATCAGTACGCGGAGGCGTTGTCGACTTTGAAGTTGTACAGCTGACGGGCCGAGCCATACCGTTTGAAATCGGCGGCTTTATGATCGAGGCCCGCGTCGTTCAGCAGCGCTTGAAGCTCTTGCAGGTGCTCGGCGCGCATCTCTTTCTCGATACAGTCCGAACCCAGCGACTGGACCGTGCCCTTGACGTAGATGCGCACCTCGTACAGCGAGTCGCCCAGCGCATCGCCGGCATCGCCGCACACCACCAAACGCCCGGCCTGGCCCATGAAGCAGCTCATGTGGCCAATGCTGCCGCCGACCACGATGTCGACGCCCTTCATGGAAATACCGCAACGGGCACCAGCGTCGCCCTCGATCACCAGCAACCCGCCGTGGGCGGTTGCACCGGCGGCCTGGGAGGCACTGCCCTTGACCCGCACCGAGCCGGACATCATGTTTTCCGCCACGCCCACGCCCACATTGCCGTGCACCGTAATGTTGGCTTTCTGGTTCATGCCGGCGCAGTAGTAGCCGGCATGGCCGTCGATCTCTACCGAAACGTCTTCGTTGATGCCGACAGCCAGGTTGTGTTTGCCGTCGGGGCGCATCACGCGCCACTCACGGTCTTGCACCTCACCGTGCAGGGACTGGTTAAGGACACGCACCGAAGTGCTGGAAAGGTCGATCGTCTTCATAAGGTTCTCCAGAGGTTCGGTGGCAGGTCAGGCGCTTTCGCGCTCCCAGACGTACAGGGTGGCCGGCGCCGGCTCCCAGACCTTGGCGTTTTCAATACCGGGCAGGCTGGCCAGGGCCTGGTATTCGGAGGCCATGGCCACGTAGTCGTCGGTTTCGGCCAGCACCGCTGGCTTGCAGGCGATCGGGTCGCGAATCACCGCGAAGCCGTTGCGGGTGCCAATGGCAAAGGTGAAGAACCCGTCCAGGTCTTGCAGAGCCCCGTCCAAAGCCTTGGCCAGGGTGTCGCCCTGCTGCAGGCGCCAGGTCAGGTAGCCGGCAGCCACTTCGGTGTCGTTGTCGGTCTCGAAGCTGATGCCTTCACGCTTGAGTTCCTGGCGCAGGCGGAAGTGGTTGGACAGCGACCCGTTGTGCACCAGGCACAGGTCGGCGCCGGTGGAGAACGGGTGGCTGCCCTCCAGGGTCACCGCGCTTTCGGTGGCCATGCGGGTGTGGCCGATGATGTGGCTGCCCTTCATGCCGGCCAGGCCGAAGCGGCTGGAAATCTCAGCCGGCAGGCCCATGCCCTTAAGGATTTCGATGCTCTGCCCGGCGCTCATGATGCGTACTTCGGGGGCCAGCTCGGCCAATGCAGCACGGGCGGCGGCTTCCGTGGTGTGCACCTTGAGCACGGCGGCGCTGGCGTTCTGAAACCAGTCCAGCGAACAGCCCAGGCGCCCTTCCAGCTGCCCCATCAAGCTGGCCCACGAATAGCCCCCATCAAGGGCCTGCAACGTCAGTTTCACCCAGCCGTCCGCCACTTCATCGCCGTAAATGGCAAAGCCAGCGCTGTCAGGGCCACGGTCGGTCATGGCGTGCAGCATGGGTTCGAAGAGCTTGCCGAGCTGGGCTTCCAGCTCAGGCTTCTTCAGGTACAGACCTACGATTCCACACATGGTGATGCTCCTTACTAGGCAGTGGGCGACCGCTGTTTTGAGGGCCGCCCAAGGGATGGGGGCGGTCAGAAAAACTCGGTGTAGCGCTGGATTTCCCAGTCGGAAACGTGGCGGCAATACTCCACCCACTCCATGCGCTTGAGCTTGATGAACTCGTCGACGATCTCGGCGCCGAGCACCTCGCGGAACAGGGGGTCGGCCTCGAGCGCGTCGGCGGCTTCCTTGAGCGATTGCGGCAGGGTCTTGATACCGCGTGCGGCGATTTCTTCGAGGCTCAGGGTGTAGAGGTTCTCGTTGCACATCTCGCCTGGGTCGAGCTGGCGGTCGATACCATCCAGGCCAGCAGCGATGATCGCGGCAGTGACCAGGTACGGGTTGCAGCCCGCGTCCGGCAAGCGGAACTCAAGGCGCCCGTAGGGGATGCGGACCATCGCCGAGCGGTTGTTGGCGCCCCAGGCAACGAAGGCTGGGGCCCAGGTCGAGCCGGACAACGAGCGGCCAACCACCAGGCGTTTGTAGGAGTTGACGGTTGGCGCCGCGAAGGCACACAGCGCCGGGCCGTGGGCCATCAGGCCAGCGGCGAAGTGGTACGCCAGCTTCGACAGGCCCATGCCGCTGCTGTCGCTGGCGTCATGGAACAGATTCTTGTTGGTGCTGCTGGCCAGCGACAGGTGAAAGTGCATGCCATTGCCAGCGCGCTTGGGGTCGGGCTTGGGCATGAACGAGCAGATCATCCCCAGGTCGTTGGCGATTTCGCCGGCCGCCATGCGGAAGAACGTGAAGCGGTCGGCCGACTCCATGGCGTCGCTGTAGGTGTAGTTGATCTCGAACTGGCCGTTGGCGTCTTCGTGGTCGATCTGGTAGATGTCGAAGCCCACGGGTTGCAAGGCTTCGGTCAGGCGCTCCAGAAACAACCGCGAACGCGACAGGCCCTTGTAGTCGTAGCACGGCTTGTCGAGGTTGTCGGAGGCATCCACCAATTGCAGCTTGCCGCCTTCGTCACGGCGGAACAGGCTGAACTCGGGCTCAAGCCCGGTGTTCAGCGTCCAGCCCTTGTCGGCCAGGCGCTGCACCTGCTGCTGCAGAACGTAGCGGCTGTCATAAGGCCAGGGCTGGCCGTTGACATGGCCGACGCACACCACCCGGCCATAGCCGGGCTGCCAGGGGACCGGGATCAACGTGGCCAGGTCGCCCCGGGCCATGAAGTCCGGGCCGTGTGGCTCCATGCCCATGCCGCAGATGGCGAACCCGGCAAAACCGGCGCCCTCCTCGGCCACCATCTTGAGGCCCGAGACCGGCACCGATTTGGTCTTTGCCGAGCCATGGATGTCGACAAACTGCGCCAGCACATACTTGATGCCGTGCTGATCGAGGGTGCGCTGGGTTTCTGCTGGCAACATGGGTTGAACACTCCTGGGTAAGGGGCTGCTTGTAATTCCGCATGGGAAACTTACTTTCATCACAGGAATGCAAAGCGCTTGCCAGGTTTACCTCCACCGGCCTTTTCGCGGCGGTTCGGCGCGAAGAGGCCAGCCGCCATTACCCAGGAAATTCCGTTGTAGATATGGGAAACTTGTTTTCACCTGAGGAAAACGGCTGCCACCGCAGCAGCATTTCGCACTTTCTCAGTGCGAAATCTTTATTCTTGAACTGAAACCGTGCAGGACATTAGATGCCGACCGAAACCCAACCGCGCCTTCGCCTGGAGCAGTACCTGGGCTTGCAGATCAAGCGCCAGCGCCAGGCCCAGTCCCTCAAACTCGCCGATGTGGCGCGCATCGCCGGTATCAGCCAAGGGATGCTGAGCAAAATCGAGAACGCCCAGGTGTCCACCAGCCTCGATACCCTCAGCCGCCTGTGCGATGTGCTGGGTATGCCGATGGCGAAGCTGTTCAGCCAGTACGACCAACCTGACGGCAATGCACTGCTGGTGAAGGCCGGTGAAGGGCTGGAGGTGGTGCGCCGGGGCACGGAAAAGGGCCACACCTATCATTTGCTCAATCACGCCAGGGGCCCGAAGAAGCACTTCGAGGCCTACATGGTGAGCATGGATGACGCCAGCGAAGAGTTCCCGACCTTCGCCCACCCAGGCACGGAGTTTCTGCATTTGCTGGAGGGTGAACTGGTGTACCGCCACGGCAACCAGCTCTATCACATGCACGCGGGTGACAGCCTGACCTTTGATGGCGAAACCCCGCACGGGCCGGAGCAGCTCGTGCAGGTGCCCATCCGCCTGCTGTCGATCATGAACTACGGCGAAGAGTAAGGCGGCGCGGCGCGACAACGATCAATGTCGCGATCAGACAACCAGACGTCGCCCGCGACCGGCCTCGCAACCCTGTATACAAAAATAATACACATATCAGCCAGCCCCGCGCCGTGGGCTGGCAGACGCGGTAATTGCGAGTAAACAGCCTCGCTTCACAATTCCAACGCTGTGGCGCCTTTTTGCACCGGGCAATTCGTCCGGGCTCATAACGATAAAACTCCCAGTTTTGAAGACCCGCGACGCGTCGGCCGGGAGTGCTTGCGCGCGCACATTGTGAAGAATTTGACTGCCATGATCGCTACCTCCCTCCCCGTAGCCGGTGCCTCCACCGGCCACCGCAACGCGCTGCTCGTTGCCCACATCGCCGCCGTCCTGTTCGGCCTGACCGGCATCCTGGGCCACTTGATCGAAGCCGACGCCAGCATCATCACCTTCGGCCGCGCCACCTTTGCCTTCATTGCTCTGGGTTTTGTCGCCGGGCTCAAGGGCACCCGCTTGCTCGACGCCCTGACCTTGCGCAACCTGCCAATCCTCGGCCTGACCGGCGCGCTGCTGGCTGCCCACTGGGTGACCTTCTTCATTGCCGTCAAGGTCGGTGGGGTGGCCGTGGCGACCCTGGGCTTTGCCAGCTTCCCCGCCTTTATCGCCATGATCGAGCGCGGTGTGTTCGGCCAACGCATTGGCGCCACCCAAGGTTTGTTATTGCTGATGGTGACGGCAGGCCTGGTGCTGGTCGTGCCCACCTTCGACCTGCTCGACAAAGGCACTGTCGGCCTGCTGTGGGGTTTGGGGTCTGGCCTTGCCTTCGCCTTGCTGACGGTCGCTAACCGCCGCCGCGCATCGAGCATGAACGCGATGCAGGTGGCGTTCTGGCAGAACGTGGTCGTGGCCGCGCTGGTGGCACCGTTCGCCTTCACCCACTTGGGCAGCACTAGCCTAGGCAGCCATGACTGGCTCAATCTGGCACTGCTGGGCGTGTTCTGCACCGGGCTGTCGCAGTTCCTGTTCGTCAAGAGCCTGGAAGGCCTTGAAGCGCGTACCGCCGGCATGATCATCGCGCTGGAGCCGGTGTATGCGATTCTTGGGGCGTGGTGGTTGTTTGGCGAGCAGCCGAGTGTGCGCATGGCGGCGGGGGCGGCGTTGATCGTGTTGGCGACGCTGCTGGCTGCGGCGCGCAAGGCGCCGGTGGAGCACGGTGATACCAGCCGCTGCGCGCACTAGCTCCAGCGACAGTAGCCTGCCCGCAGTTAAGACAGCCCGCCTTCCGGCAACAAACTGCGGTCAAACATGAACGGCCGCTCCCCCTGCGGCGTGTACTGAAACAACTGCTGCGGCCTACCCAGCTTAGGCTGGTTCTTCTCCCCGGTATCCCTCACCCACCCCAGCTCGCGCAAGCGCTCCAGGCGTTTGCGCAGCGAGGTGTTGTTCACCGCCTGCCCCAGGCACGCCTGCACTGCCCCCAAGGCATCGAGCACGGTGAACTTCTCGGCCAGCAGGTACAGCGGCAAGCTGCTATACACAGTCTTCGCCGCCAGCCGTTCGCGGGCGCGCTCCACCAGCAAGTTGTGGTCGAATGGCAAGAGCACCCCGCGCCCCAGCACGCTGTCCATATCGACAAACGCCAGCTGCTCACCTTCAACGGTCTGCCCAGGGGCGAGCAAGGCCAGGTAGTAGGTGCTCAGCGACCAGCCACGCGGGTCACGGAACGCATTGCCTTCGGTACCCACCTGTTCCATGTAGCACGGCGCCACCCGGGCCTTCTCCCGCAAAGCGCGGTCGGCCGCGCCCTCCAGGCTGGTGTCGGGGATACGGCCGTTGACGATCACACCCGGCAAGGCCCACTGGCCGGCGTGCGGTTCGCGCTCACGGCGGTGCAACAACACTTGCAGATGCTGGGCTTCAGGGGCCATGCGCAAGGCGACGATATCGACGCTGGCCAAGACTTCAGTGCTACTCAAGGGAACGCTCCACGCTTCAGTAACTCAATAATCCACCAGAGCAGTTAAGTAGCACAAGGGGCTTTGTTTCATTAGCTAGTGCTTGACACACTTAATGCACCAGGTGGAATATATAGCCATGCCAGCGAGGAGAGCACCATGAAGATCGCCAGTTTCGATGTCGACGCGCAAAACGGCTTCACCGCCAACGCCCCGCAGGAACTACCCGTGCCCGAGGGCGATGAAATCGCCGCCGACCTCAACGCCATGGCCCTGCGTGCAGACTTGCGCTTGGGCAGCAAGGACGCTCACCCGGCCAATGCAGCCTGGGTGGTTGCCGACCCGGCCCAGATGCTGCAATCCCTGCCGCTGGCCAATGCCGACCTGACCTGGGTCAGCCACTGCGTGCCAGGCACACCCGGCTTCGAACTGCTGCCTGGCCTGCCCGCCCCCATCGATTACGACTACTTCGTGTGGAAAGGCGTCGAACCCGACTTGCACCCCTATGGCGCCTGCTACCACGACCTGGCCGAACGCCGCTCCACTGGGGTGATCGAATACCTCAAGGTGCAGCAGGTGGGTGCCGTGATCGTCGGCGGCCTGGCCCTGGACTACTGCGTCAAGACCACCGCCCACCAGCTGCGCCGGGCCGGGTTCCAGGTGTTGCTGTACCTGCCGGCTTGCCGCGCCCTCACCCAGGCCGGCGCCATCGCTGCCTGCGGCGCATTGGCCGCCGAGGGTGTCATCCTCTGCGGCGACGAAGCCGCGCTCGACTACCAACTCTCGCTGATCAAGGAAGACCGCCCATGAGTGACAGCGTTTTCGGCCCGCGCATCATCCAGAACCTGCTGGACACCGACTTCTACAAGATCACCATGATGCAGGCGGTGCTGCACAACTACCCCAACGCCGAGGTGGAATGGGAATTCCGCTGCCGTAACGGTGAGGACCTCTCCCCTTACTTGGCAGAAATCCGCTACCAGGTCGAGCAACTGGCCGATGTCACCGTCACCCACGACCAACTGGCCTACCTCGAAAAAATCCCGTTCATCAAACCGGACTTCATCCGCTTTCTGAGCCTGTTCCGTTTCAACCTGCGCTACGTGCAGGTCGGCCTGGACGACGCCGGGCAGCTGGCAATCCGCGTGCGCGGGCCGTGGCTGCACGTGATCCTCTACGAGATCCCGCTGCTGGCAATCATCAGCGAAGCGCGCAACCGCTACCGCTATCGGGAAGTGGTGATGGAACACGTGGGCGAGCGGCTGTACCAGAAGCTTGACTGGCTCAAGGCCGAAGCGAATGCCGATGAGCTGGCAGGCTTTCAACTGGCCGATTTCGGCACCCGACGGCGCTTCTCGTACCGGGTCCAGGAGCAGGTCGTGCACATTCTCAAGCGCGACTTCCCTGGCCGCCTGGTCGGCACCAGCAACGTGCACCTGGCCCGCGAATTGGAACTCAAGCCCATCGGCACCATGGCCCACGAATGGTTCATGGCCCACCAGCAACTGGGCCCGCGCCTGGTCGACAGCCAGGCCGCTGCGCTGGAATGCTGGGTACGGGAATACCGCGGGCTACTGGGCATCGCCTTGACCGATTGCATCACCATGGATGCGTTCATGGGGGATTTCGACTTGTACTTCGCCAAGCTGTTCGATGGCCTGCGCCACGACTCGGGCGACCCGCTGGCATGGGCAGAAAAGGCCATTGCCCACTATGAAAAACTGGGGATCGACCCGCGAAGCAAAACGCTGATCTTCTCGGATGGGCTGGATTTCGCCAAGGCGCTTGGCCTGTACCGCGCACTGCATGAGCGGATTAACGTGAGCTTTGGCATCGGCACCAACCTCACCTGCGATATCCCAGGGGTGGAGCCGATGAACATCGTGATCAAGATGACGGCGTGCAATGGGGCGCCGGTGGCGAAGATTTCCGACAGCCCGGGCAAGACCCAATGCCGGGACGAGAACTTCGTGGCGTATCTCAAGCACGTGTTCAAGGTGGGTTGATGCCGCCGCGAGAGGCCAGCTCTGCTAACCCTTTTTCAGCTGGCCCACACATAACTCCATGAACCGCGCCGCCGCCCGCGACGGCGTGGCGGCATGGGGCATCACAAGGCCCGCTCGACAATCTGCCTCACCCCCGCCCCACTCTCGCGCAGCACCAACGGGTAGGCACCAGGGTTTCCAAGGTCTGCACCTGGTCAACGGCCAACGGATGACTGCTAGGCTCTATACGACAAGTCTTGTGGGAGCGGGCTTGCCCCGCGATGGAGTGCGAAGCGCTCCTATACCCGATATCGACTAGCGTCAAAGTCGCCGCGAATTCAGGCTTTGCTGCCGCGTTGCGGCAGATCGCGGGGCAAGCCCGCTCCCACAACGATATCTACACTGCCCTACCAGCTGACGTTCAGCCCCACCTTGTGCCCGTCACCTTCTCGATAGAGAAGGTCAGAATCTCAATCAACTTGTCGACATCAGCGTGGGTATAGTTCAGCGAAGGAGCGAACCCGAGGATGTCGTCGTTGAAAGCTCGGAATACAAGGCCCTCGCTGAACGCATGGGCAAGGATCTTTTGGCCCACCTTCAACTTGGCATCAGGCTTCGCTCTGGTGTGTTTGTCTGCTACCAGTTCGACACCCGCCAGCATCCCGCGTCCACGTACCTGGCCTACCACATCCAGTTTTTCCAACGACCGCAGTTTGCTCTGGAAGTACTCACCTACTTCAGTGCCATTTTTCAGGAGCCCATTCTCGTAAAGGTCGAGCGTAGCATTGGCGATGGCCGCGCTGACAGGATGGCCGGCATAGGTTTGACCATGACCAAAGGGTGTGCCGTCAGATCCAGCCTCCGCAATCGCCGCGTACATTCGTTCAGAAATAATAGTCGCGCCCATTGGCGCGTAACCGGATGTCAGGCCCTTAGCCATGGTCATAACGTCCGGACTGACGCCTTCATGCTCACAGCCGAACATCGGGCCGGTGCGGCCAAACCCAGTGATAACTTCGTCAACGATCAGCAGGATTCCAAGCTCATCGCAAGTAGCCCGCATCGCTTTCAAATAGCCAGCCGGAGGCACAATGACTCCACCAGAGCCGATGATGGGCTCACAGATGAATGCCGCTACGTTACCCTGCCCAATTTCTTGAACCTTGCTTTTGAGTGCGGCAACGGTGGCTGCCAAGACAGCAGTCTCGTCTGGCCCGGCGCTGTGGCGGTAAGGGTAAGGTGCTTCGATGTGATGCTGAGTTGACGTAGGCACATCGAAATATCGATGGAAAACTGGAAGTGCGGTCAGGCCGCTCCCTACAGCCGACGAGCCATGATAGCCACGTTGCACCGCGATGAAGTGTTTCTTCTCGGGTTGTCCGATGGCATTGAAGTAATAGCGAACAGTACGAATAGCGGTATCGACAGCGTCCGATCCACCTTGGCCAAAGATGACGTGATTCAGGCCTGGTGGAGCCAGCTTGGCCAAGCGATATGCCAGTTCGATTGCAGGCTCGCTCCCGAAGCCAAAGTATCCGGTTGCGTACGGCAGGACTTCGAGCTGCTTCTTCGCCGCTTCAACAATCGATTGTTGGCCGTAACCAGCGTTTACGCACCAGAGCCCCGAAAATGCGTCTTGTACACGGTGACCGTTCACATCCACTAAATGGATACCCTCGGCGCTTTCCCAAGCGCATACGCCCTTCGCCTGGTGATCCATCAGGGCGGTGACCGGGTGAACCCAGTGTTGATCTTTTTCCTGAAGCTTTTTCATACGACCTCTCAGCAATACATGCATGAACAGTTGGCTCTGTCCAAAACAACATCGGCCAGAGCCAACCCACGTCTTGGACTTGGAAATTAATCCAGTCCGCCTTGGCAGACGTATTTGATGTGCATGTACTCTTCGAGGCCGTGAACGGAGCCTTCTCGACCGTATCCCGAATCCTTCACGCCACCAAACGGAGCGGCTTCGGCAGCCAGAGCGCCTTCGTTCACACCGACGATGCCGCACTCAAGTGCGTCGGTTACACGATGCACACGGCGCATATCGTTGGTGTAGAAATAGGATGCCAGGCCGAAAGGCGAGTCGTTGGCCATCTTGACGACCTCTTCCTCGGTTTCAAACCGGGTGATCGGGGCTACCGGGCCGAAAGTTTCCTCATGGAAGCATTTGGATGACGGATCTACGTCGGCCAGAACGGTTGGAGCGTAGTAGGTAGACTCAGCACGCTGCTCGGTGAAAAGGCGCTTGCCTCCCGCCATGACGCGAGCACCCCGAGCTACTGCATCGTTGACATGCTCTTCAATCTTGGCGATCGCTTTCGCGTTGATCATCGGGCCAATCTGCGACTTCGAATCGCTGGCCGGGCCAACTACCAGGGCCGACACACGAGCAGTGAGTTTTTCCAGGAAATTACCGTAGACCTTGGACTGGACGTATACCCGGTTAGGGCACACGCAGGTCTGCCCGCCGTTTCGGAATTTAGCCACCATCAAGCCTTCTACGGCGGCATCAATGTCAGCGTCCTCAAACACGATGAACGGCGCATTGCCGCCCAGCTCCAATGCCAGCTTTTTCAAGGTACGCGAGGATTCGTGGGCCAGGTGCTTACCGACAGGCGTCGAGCCAGTGAAGGTAATTTTGCGAACACGTGGATCATCTAACCACACATCCGCAACCGTCTTGGACGCGGAAGTATTAACGATGTTAAGGACGCCAGCCGGGACGCCAGCCTCTTCGGCGAGCTTGACCAGTGCCAAAGCAGTGAGCGGCGTTTCCGCCGCAGGCTTACATACAACAGTACAGCCTGCAGCCAATGCTGGAGCGATTTTCCGAGCGATCATCGCCGCCGGGAAGTTCCAGGGTGTGATGGCCGCCACAACACCGACTGGCTCCCTGTAGGCCGCCATTTTGCGGCCATGTACGGCTTGAGGAATGATGTCACCATTTGCCCGAGTTGCTTCCTCAGCAAACCACTCGACATAGCTCGCGGCGTAGGCAATTTCGCCTACGGCTTCAGCAAGCGGTTTACCTTGCTCAGTAGAAATGATCTTACCCAGGTCTTCAGCGTTGGCCATGATCAAATCATTCCAACGCTTCAAGATTACCGCTCGCTGCTTGGCAGGCGTCGAGCGCCAAGCTTCAAACGCATCAACTGCCGCTTCGACCGCTGCCTTTGCGTCCTTCTCGTTGCTGTCTGGAACCAGGCTAACGCGCTCCCCAGAGGCTGGATTGTTCACTGGGAGGGTTGCGCCAGATACTGCGTCCTGCCACACACCAGCGATGAAGTTCTTGGTGAGAATCAACTCCTCGCGCTGCAGCTTAAAGCTCATAAAACCTCCAGAGAAATGCAAAAAAGTAGGCAAACGTAGTGCCTTCATTCGAATACAAAGAAGGCATGCGTTACCCGATAGCAACGATGATTAACGCGCAGTGAACACCCATTTGATGTGCCCGCAGTTGAGCCTGATGCGACCTAGCTTTAACCATTGATTTAAAGTAAATGCTATGCGCCGAGGCTGGAACCTTCTACCTACCCGAAATAGGATGAACATGTGCTGAATGAGACTTCTGAGTAGGAATTTCAGCTTCGCGCTCGTATCTAGTGAAACGCCTAGCACCCAGCTTGTGTTGCAGGGTCGGACGATCGTCATGCAGTGAATTCATCTGAACACATTCGGCTGCACCCACCAGTTCCCGCCCGCATAAACAGGCCCTTTGAATAGGAGCCGACGTCACAGACTTTAGGAACAGAATGAAGGCAGGTGGTAAGCCGACGGCAGCCGCTGGCACCACCCACCAGAATTGATCCAGGTTGTACAACTCAATGTGACCACGCCCAGATCACAGCGTGAGTACTCTCAAAGCCTCGCGCGACTGCATCGTATCTGATGCACAACACCAATGATCACCAACGCCATTGCTGCAGTACCAGTAGAGATGACCAGAACCTGATACTCAGGCATGAACGACATCACCCCCAGACAAACTACGATGAAGATTATTACTGCCCATGTCAGCCAAGGGAAAAGCCACATTCTTAACGGAATGTCACTGCCACTCGCCTCAAGCTTGCGACGCATCTTCAACTGTGAACACGCGATAACGAGATAAACCAAGAGGGCGATGGTTCCCGTCATGTTCATCAGCGTATCAAGAATATCCTTAGGGCGCAGCACTTCGCTGAAATTGATCAACGCTAACACAACCGCCACGACGCAAGAGCCGATGATCGCATACAACGGAATTCCCGTTTCTGCTTTCGTGAACTTGAAGAACGATGGTGCATCGCCACGTGTCGCCAAAGAATAAAGCATGCGTGAGGCCGTGTAGTGAGCTGAAATCAGACAGCTACTAACCGACGTCAATACTACAAAGTTCATCAGCATTTCGGCACCCGGTACTCCCAACAGCTCGAGTGTACGCCGGTATGAGCCATAACCCGACTCGCCAAGCATAGGGTCATTCCACGGCACCAAGCACACGATAAGGAAGATTGACCCGACGTAAAATAAGCCTACGCGCCAAACGACTGACTTAGTCGTTTTGACGATCTGCTGCGCTGGATTTGCAGACTCGGACGCTGCAATAGTCGCAATTTCAGCGCCCAGGAACGCAAACATCACACCCAGCATGGCACCTACGACAGGATCTATTCCATTTGGCATGAAGCCGTGCGCAGTCAGGTTGCTGATGCCTCTCACCTCCCCTAGCGTCCAGATGTTAGTGACTGCCAGGCAGCAAACGATTAGGAAGCAAAAAATCGCCACTACTTTAATTAGCGCAAACCAAAACTCAAACTCGCCATAGTTTTTTACGTTGAAAAAGTTGATACTGATCAATAGGAGTGTCGTTGCCAGCACAAAGACGTTGACACTAATACTTGGGAACCAACCGTTTAAAATTTTGCCAGCTACATAGGCCTCCCAAGCCATTAAACTCACCCAATATCCCCAGTACAACCAGCCAATGGTGAATCCTGCCCAGCGGCCAATAGCGCGATCGGCATACGTTGAAAATGAACCTGTGTCGGGGGAGGACGTGGCCATTTCACCAAGCATTCGCATGATGAGCATCATCAAGACCCCACCGACCAGAAACGCTAGGAACGCTGCGGGGCCTGCACTATGGATAACGCTTCCGGAGCCGACGAATAGGGATCCTCCGATAACACCCGCGATGGACATCATTGTCAAATGTCGGGACTTAAGGCCAGCTTTGAGCTGACCCTCCTGACTCTGTACCTTGCTGTTTGCTGTAACTGTATCCACAACTGCTTTCCTCATTTTATTTTAATCAAGTATCAATCACGGGCAGGTCGAATCCCCTCATGTGAAATAGCCATCCAGGAGAGAAGTACAACGCACTGATATTCGGCCCACAGCGATCGGTGGCTACATACGCTCAAAAAAAAGCCCCCAGTGTGGAGGGGGCAAGCACAACAAAAAGGTAGAGACCAGAACCGAGTGACCAATTCAATCCTTTCTACCATTACTGCGCAGTACGAAGATTCCTGATTCGTTACTTGAGAGCCGGGGCCTAAGTCTTCTTGGACATGACCATCGATACAACAACCAACGCTGCCCCCACCCAGATATACCACTGCATACCTACATTCAGGTAAAGCGCCAAAAAGGCTGTTGATAGCACAGGCGTGGCATAGCTGAGCACGGCGACTTGTTCATGGTTTGCTTTCTTCATCGCATAGTCCCAGAGGTAGAATGCCCCACCCATCGGGCCAATGCCCATGTACAAGATCGCCCAGATTTCGTTAGTGGTTAATGTCGGCCACTGTGCACCCGTACGATAAAGCGCTAAGCAAACAGCTCCAGAAACAAGACAATACAAGCCAACAGAGGCGCTAGGCACATGAGGGTACTTCTTCGCTAATAGCGAATATACAGCCCAGAAGATTGCAGAAACAAAAGCAAGGGTGTAGCCCAGCCAGGTGTTAGAAGAGTCGCCAACGCTGATCGAGTGATCAGGGTTACAGCTAATCATAGCACCTACAAAGCCAATAAGACCTGCGAGAACAGATTTGACTGTTAGTTTGCCGCCGCGAACAAACAATGGGCCCAGCAAAACAATGAATACAGGCCAAAGATAGTGAAGCAGACTAACGCCGATTGGATCGGCAAGCTGCAAGGCATAAAAATAGATAACATGGTACGTCAACATGCAAAACGTACCAATCAAAAACAATTCGCGAGGCATCTTCCAGAGCTTAAGCCAAGGAAGGCCAATCACACCACCAATGAAAAGCGCAGCACCCGTAATAAACATGGGCGAAACATTACTACAAAACGTTACGCTTACGGCCAGAGTACTCCAGATAATGACCGCCGCTATGGCAGGCAACATACCAAAACCAGTTTTAGTTGCTGCCGTATCGAGTGAATTCATAGCTTTTGTACCATTGAAGTGAAAAAGCCGGCAGCCCTAAGGCTACCGGCTCTTGACTCAGCCTTTCAGGGCTTTCTTATGGGCTTCAGCCATCTCGCCCATGCTGTTGAAACGGAAATCGATATTTGGCATACGCGACGGCACATGGGTAGCACCATAGCCTTCTTTACCGTGACGACGGTAGATCCAGGCCGACGCCAAGCCTGCGTCGTTGGCAGGGATGTGGTCGTGATACAGGCTCTCTGCAGTGTGCAGAATATCGCCCTTCTCGATTCCAGCTTCACCCAGAGCATCGATCATGAAGGTGAAGTTGTTTGGATTTGGCTTATACGAACCAACATCCTGGGCGGTAATGATATGGTCGAACTCAACACCCAGTTTGGCATTGCTCAGCTTGAACTCGTTGCGATCGATGTTGGACAGGATCACCAGCTTGTAGTGGTTCTTCAGGTACTGAAGAGCCTCAACGGTGTCTGGGAAAGCAGGCCAGTTTTTGACAGAGGTGCCGAACTCTTCGCGCTCAGCGGCGTCGGGCTCCAGGCCCCACTCTTTGGCAATGCGATCGTACACAGCGCGCAGGATGTCCTGATACAGAGCACCTGGAGTCTCGGTCTGCTGAGGCGACTCGTTACGACCGAACACTTCCAGCAGTTCATCGGAAGTGAAAGTTTTGCCGGTGCGCTTTGCCAGCGGCTGGAGAGCGTTGACAATACCGGTTTCCCAGTCAATCAGGGTGCCGTAGCAATCGAAGGTCAGCGCTTTGAAGTCGGTCAGTTGCATCTTGATATCCTACTTTTAGGTTTACTTGTTTTGGGTTAGTCGCCAAACAGAAGCTCAGCAACTAAGGGTTAGAAAATTTTGCTTCCGATTGGCACTTGGCGTTCAGTGGTCAGGTAAACCACCTCACCCGGCTCGCGATCCACGCCCAGCATCAACACCTCTGAGGTGAAGCCTGCAATCTTCCTTGAGCCCAGATTGACGGCGCAAACCACCTGCTTACCGACAAGTTCTTCAGGGCTGTAGAGCTTGGTGTACTGAGCGCTGGTGGTCTTCTCACCCAGCTCACCAAAATTGATCCAGAACTTATAAGCTGGCTTGTTTGCTTTTTCATTGAGCTCTACTCGCACGACTTCGCCGACACGAATATCAACCTCATTGAACGCTTCAAACGGGGTCATAACCACTCCAGAATAATTGCGGTGCTAAAACGATAGACCGTCAGGCTCAGGCCTTGGCGGCAACCAGCGCACGCTCGAACATACCCAGCGCCTCAGCAACATCCTGCTCGGAAATCACCAGAGGGCAGATGAAGCGAACGACGTTACGGTAAACGCCACACTTGATGACCAGCAGACCTTCTTCACGGGCAGCATCAATCACGCGCTGGGCAGTGGCGGCATCGGGCTCTTTGGTATCGCGATCGGTAACGAACTCTACGGCGGCCATGGCGCCGGTGGCACGTACGTGACCAATGCCCTTGAAACGACCTTCCAGAGGCTTGAAGCCTTCCAGGAGCTGCGCACCAATGGCACGGCTGCGCTCGGTCAGGTTCTCGGACTCGAAAATCTTGATGACTTCCAGTGCTGCTGCGCAGCCCAGCGGGTTACCGCCGTAGGTACCACCCAGACCACCAGGCAGAGGTGCGTCCATGATCGCGGCACGACCTACAACACCCGAAATTGGCAAACCACCGGCCAGGCTCTTGGCAACAGTTACCAGGTCGGGCTGGATGCCCGAGTGCTCGAAGCCAAACATTTTGCCAGTACGACCGAAGCCGGTCTGGATCTCGTCGCAGATCAGAACGATGCCCAGCTCTTCGGTTTTCTTGCGCAGAGCACGCATGAATTCAACCGGTGCTTGAATGAAACCGCCGTCACCCTGAACAGGCTCAATGATGATTGCCGCCACGCGGTCGGCAGCAATCTGCGTGTCGAAGACTTCTTGCAAGGCGGCAAGCGCTTTCTCGGTGGTCACGCCACGGTACTCGTTCGGGTACGGGGTGTGGTAAATATCCGGGGCGTATGGGCCGAAATTCTGGCGATAAGGTTGGCTCATGCCAGTCAGGGTCATACCCATCAAGGTACGCCCGTGGAAACCGCCACGGAATGCGATCACCCCCGGACGATTGGTGTAACCACGCGCGATCTTGATGGCGTTCTCAACGGCTTCAGCACCGGTAGTCAGGAACACCGACTTGTAGTGCTCCGGGCCGCCCACCAGGTTGTTCAGCTTCGCAGCGAGGTCGGTGTACTGGTCGTAAGCTGCCACCTGGAAGCAGATGTGCGAGAAGGTATCCAACTGCTTACGTACCGCTTCGACTACGCGTGGATGGTTGTGACCGACGTTCAGCACGCCGATACCACCTACGAAGTCCAAGTATTTCTTACCTTGGTCATCCCAAAGGTAAGCACCTGCAGCGCGGCTCACAGTGATCGGGTGAGCAACCGCAATACCGTTTGATACGTGTTGTGCGCGAGGCGATACAGACAGTTTTTGTTGAGAAGACATGGCATTCACCTTTGTGTGTCAGTTTGGAAATGCTACCCATACCCACACCCTCGAACTACGCACTTCAAACAGGAATAAACCGCAAGAAAATACTTCCTGAAATAGGATCCCACCTGAGCCCGCAGTCTGCCGGATTAAGCGTCGGAAGGCATAAACGCTTGGCGAGCTCACCAATCCGCGCATTCGTGGGCGATCCTGGTCGTTCAAGCCTTATCAGGAGGTCTGCACCTTACCGACCGCAACCAGGTGGAGAATGCAATACGGCAAAGGGCACCGGCGGTAAATCGGCTACGAGACATAAAGCGCACCGGGGATGCCGTAAGGCAGCGAGAGTCGCCAATACAACGTCGGCGCGCTGCGCCACACTGACTTTGGGCAATAGCGATACCGCATAGCTCAGAGCGGATAAGTGCACTGTAATCGCTCAAACTCGACTAGCGCGGCGGTCATATCATGACGGCGCTCCGCATCCTGCACATAGATGTCGGGCCACAGCGGTGCCGTAAGCACCGGAATGAGAAAAGGGGTGACTACCTTAGGTATCACCCCCGCATCGAATAAGCTTCGACAATCGAACTACTGATCGACTACTGCCCTTCGAGACCAAGAGGCTGCCTTGGAACGACGCTTGGTGTACAGCCCAGTGGCAACGATCCCGGCTGCGAGCACTGCAGTAGCAGCCACCTCACCCGTGTGCTTTGGCAGCGTCAACATCAGAGCCAGCGCGCCGGTGATGAAAATGATCACCAGCCAGGTCAACCATGGATAGAGCCACATTTTGAAGTCGAGCTTCTGCCCACTGGCGATCAACTGCTTACGCATACGCAACTGCGAAACAGCGATGACAAGATAAACCAGGAGCGCTACCGCACCCGAGGTTGCAAGCAGGAAGGCAAAGACCTTCTCGGGTGCGAAGTAATTGATTGCAGTTGTGAGGAAGCCGATCGCAGTACTGGCCAACACGGCCTTGAGGGGCACATTGGAAGCTGTGGTTTTTTTCAATCCCTGCGGGGCATCACCCCGCTTAGCCAACGCAAAGAGCATGCGAGAAGCGGTGTAGATTGCCGAGTTAAGGCAGCTCGCTACGGCTACAAGCACTACGATATCAACGATGAGCTTTGCGTAAGGAATCTGCAGCAGCTCCAAGGCCCGCTGGTATGAACCCACGACCGATAGCTGAGCGTCATTCCATGGAACGATGGAGACGACCATGAAGATGGATACGACGTAGAAAATGCCGATCCGCCAGATAACCGAGTTGGTGGCCCGAGCGATCTGCTGCGAGGGGTTCTTGGATTCTGCTGCTGCAATGGTGACGATCTCAGTGCCCATGAAGCTGAACATGGTAGTCAGCAATGCCCCGAGAACCGGGCCATAGCCATTTGGAGCGAAACCACCATTCGCGTTCATGGTCGCGATGAAACCATCAACCTCCCGACCTGGCAGACCACCTACCAGAGCGACGGCAGCCAGGACGATGAACGCCATGATGGCTACAACCTTTGACAACGCAAACCAGAATTCGAACTCTCCGTACTTGGCCACACTGAACAGGTTTGAGATTGTAAGCAGGGCTGTGATCGCCAAGGCAAATGCCCACGTTTCAATACCTGGGAACCACGAGTTTAGAATAGCGGCTGCCGCAATGGCCTCAAGCGGGATGACAAGCACCCAGAACCACCAGTAAAGCCAGCCTATGGAGAAGCCAGCCCATGGGCCGATGGCTCTGTTAGCGTAGGTGGAAAACGAACCGGTATCAGGCGAAGCGACAGCCATCTCCCCTAGCATGCGCATGACCAATACGACGAGCGTACCGGCGGCCATGTAGGAAAGGATGACAGCTGGGCCGGCTGCAGCAATTGCATGGCCAGAGCCGACAAAAAGACCAGCACCGATGACACCTGCAATGGAGAGCATCGTGACGTGGCGCTGTTTCAACCCTGTGGCGAGGTTCGAACCATCAGCATTCGCTGAATGGGTCGTCTGGGGAGCATGGGACATCAATTCAAGCCTCGAGTTATTATTAGGCAGGCAAACATTCATGTAACTGACTAATCGGCTGTAGCGCGACCGGCAGGCCCTATCCATGGGTCTTAACGGTCGTCATTGAACCGGATGAGCCGAGCACCGAACTACCTACTCAAGGAACAAATTGAAGAGATTTTTTTCCTCCCCCTCTATCAGGCTACCTACTTTACCGGGCCTTAGACTGCCACCTTGGAACGGGATCCACTCCCCCTCACATCCAACAGGTTTACCAGGAAAGCATCCAATAACGAGCTCCCAACCCCCCTCCCTGCAGCGCTAAGCCCCACCACCGGGATGACACTCATATCGATCAGTTCGGTAAGAACACCCTCCAGCTGCTGTGCCCTGTGTTTATTGTGAAAGACCACCGCGTCCACCAGCACTTGAGCCGACAGCTCATTGCAGCCATCGAAGCATTTTTTCCATTCAGCCATCAGCTTTGTCTGCGATACCACCATGGCTGCATACCCGGTTCGATAGACCTGGTTGCCAGGGAAATCATTTCTCGTTGTAGGAGGTTCACCGATCGCCACCACGACGCGATGTCCCGCCAGCTTCAGACCGATTGCATTTCGGGCTAGATCCTCAAGCTCGTGCTCAATCACTTTACCCATGGGATCAATAAGAGTGCTTTCCGATTGAGAAACCAGATGCAACCCACATGAGGTCTTTAAAACCCGCCTTGTCACGGTAACTCTCCCCTGCGAACACAGTGCGACCGCATCATTAAAGTCGCGCCATGTGTCCAAGCAATCTCATTTTTCATCGGCTGCCAATACATACATCTGAGCAGCCACCTGCAGCTTGAATTTGTCATCTGGATTATCGAGTGAGATGTTCAGCATCGACTCGATTCGCTCGACCCGGTATCGCAGGGTGCTGATATGGATTTCCAATGCTTTGGCTGTATTGAGCAGTTGAAAGCCCTCCCTGGCCAAGGTCAGCACAGTCTCAATCAGGGCATTGCCTCGCTTAGGATTACCCAATGGCGCAATCAGCTTTTCCATCAGCAAGCGTCGAGCATCCGCATCGCCCATCAGAGCCCGAGGGAACAGAACTTCATCGAAGTCATGCAGCTTGCCCGGTTTAAGCAGTGGTACCAGTGCGAATACATCTTCTGCACCCAGAGCCATACCGGTCACGCCTTGATGCACACGACTAACAGCCATCGCACTGCCCTCGGTGCGCACTGACCTCCAAATCGTGTCTGGAGAGTTCTCTGCCGGCAGCAGAAAACTGATCTGATTCAGCGACACAGACACCAGTGGAGCAATCCCCAGCCCGCGCATCGACTGAGCAATTCGGTCAGCCGTTTTTGAGCGGCGATTGAAACCTTCCACAGAAAGCGGGATGGGTTCATTCAGCAGCACCAAGCAAACTCTGTAGTCCCTGTTTTCACCCCAACCAGATGCCTGTGCTCGCTCTATCGCACTTGGAGTGGCGGAAAACTTGCCCTCCAACAGACCTGCGACGAATGCGTAACCCAGACGGGTCTCCTGATCTGATAGCTGACGCTGGTAGGCCAGATGAAGCGCTGCAATCACCGCCGCATGTTCGAGAGCACGGGATTCCAGCTCCTCAAAAACGCCCTCGTCACTGTGCAACCAGACAACACCAACCACCTCGCCGCGTAGCCTAATGGCACCGCCTAATCGGGGCCGCCCTACACTCTCCGTCACGACTTTTGCAGTACTGAAGTCGAAGAACCCGGCCAGTGTGTCCAGCTCGGTGATTTTCTTTATGAGGGCGCGCTCCGCCACCTCGTCAACTGCGGAGTCAGACGCACCCAACACAGTCCCATCCACGGAGACGACCGTTGCATCCTTGTCTAAAGCCGATTTCAACGCTCTCGCCAAGCCCTCCAGGTTGTTCCCCTCAAGGGCTGCCTCAGTCAGCGTCCGGTGAATATGGTCTGAGCGGCGAATGGTCTCGGCCTGGATATTGATGATACGTGCCAACACATCGTGCATGATTTCGCTGAACTGAATGTCCCACGGCAACTCAAGCAGCGGTAGGTCACATCGGTTCGCTTCATCAATAGCTGCCTGTGTGAAATGCTCACGGAAATGCGGGACAGCCAGTACTACGCCAGCCAAACCGATTTCGGCCAGCCTCTGCACCATGACGCGACACTCTTCGTCGTCCACGGGCCAGTTGTAGCCCGTGGTCAACAGTAGCTCGCCAGGCTTGAGCCAATTGGTGATTTCAGGATGGTCGACGATGTGAACCCAGGTAATTTCGCGAGCCATGGCGGTTTCTCCCGCCACTACAGAGGCCTCGCGTAGCACTGTGTTTTCTATCGCTGCGTCGAGTTTCATGACCTACCTATCTCACTCAAAAAAATACATACGACTGCATTCGAGGGCTGCCTAGGTGTAACGGCCACAGCAGCCTAACGCTTTGAGAATGCAGCCCCTGGCGCATCTAGCCCAGAATTTTTGCGAGGTATTCCGCCAAATGCATTGCCTCCCTGCCGCTCACATTTCGAATCTGCCCTCGACAGCTGAAGCCATCCGCAACTACCGCTGCCTCCTGCGGAATCTTGTCGATGTGAGGCTTGAACTCATTCTCACCGATGATCTTCGCAATCGGAGCAGTTTTGCTGTGGTACGCGTACGCACCTGCAACGCCACAACAGCCAGCGGCGATGACCTGCCCCTTGCCACCCAGCTTCTCCAGAACGCCCTGCTCTCCCCCCATTCCACCACAGGATTTCTGATGGCAATGACCGTGAATACGCACATCCTCGTTGATGGAAGGTAGCGCCAGAGCTCGGCTCTTGATGAACTCGCTCAAGGTCATGATCGACTTCTCAAGCTGCTTGGCACGCTGATCATTCGGGAAAAGGCCTGGCATCTCATCCCGGAACACAGACAGACAGCTTGGCTCCAGTACGATGACGGGCAGTCCGTCTTGGAGCACCGGCTCCAGCTGAGTAAGGATCTGTTCAAGATTAGATTTGGCCTCATCGATCATGCCGACATCGTAATAAGGCCGTCCGCAGCAGACGTGCCGCTTCATCAACTTCACAGTGAAGCCAAGTGCTTCGAGTACGGTTACCCCTGCTTCAAGCACCTTGGGTGTGAAGCCATTGTTAAAGCTATCTACCCACAAGAGCACATCGTTACCGGCCCTGATGCCTTCATTCTGCAGGATGCGCTTGGCGGTGGCGGTGCTTCGGAAGCTTTTGGAAGCGATCTTTGGAAACTTGGCTTGCCGTGCCAACCCGAAATAGGCTCCAGCCGTGCGCACCAACGGATTGCCCATAGCGTAGTTGAGGACAGGCGAGAGCTTGGTCGCATGAGGCAACCACTCACCAATACGCCCGATCATAGCGTCCATCACAGGGCGGCGTTTTTCGCTGTAATAACGGCTGAGGAATTCC
The DNA here is from genome assembly GCF_026240895.1 of Pseudomonas sp. DCB_AW. NCBI lineage: Bacteria > Pseudomonadati > Pseudomonadota > Gammaproteobacteria > Pseudomonadales > Pseudomonadaceae > Pseudomonas > Pseudomonas sp. DCB_AW. Next base: position 31,096 of record NZ_JAPFCE010000021.1, on the reverse strand, counting down.
GTCTTGTACCTGGCAATGTTCACATTGGTTGGGCAGTCCGTTTTACAGCCCTTGCAGCTAAGGCAAAGATCGAGGGAGTCTTTTACCTCCTCGTTCTGCCAGGCATCCTCAATAACCTCACCCTTCAAAAGCTCGAAGAACAAACGCGCACGGCCACGGGTGGAGTATTTCTCCTCGCGGGTTGCTCTGAAACTCGGGCACATGGTGCCGCCATCGAGGGAGCGGCACTTGCCCATCCCAATGCAGCGCTCGGTTTCACGGGCCAGGCCCTTGTCACCTAACCGTGCGTCGTAGGTAAATTGACTGGGGATTTCACGGCGCTGGTAATCCGGGCCCAACCGCAGGTTGGCATCGACAGGCATGGCATGGATGAGCTTGCCTGGGTTCATCTTGTTCAGCGGATCCCAGATGGACTTGAATTCTGCAAAGGCATTCATGATCTCGTCCGAGTACATGATGCGCAGATACTCACCCTTAGCTTGCCCATCACCATGCTCGCCAGAGAGCGATCCGCCGTACCGTACGACCAGATGCGCCGCTTCATCCAAGAACGCACGCCAGTTATCCACGCCATCCCGAGACTTCAAATCGAACGTGATACGGGAGTGAATGCACCCGTCACCAAAGTGACCGTAAAGATTTGTCTTGTAGCCATAGCTGCTGACCAGGCTCTTGAATTCTCGCAGGTATTTACCCAGGTGTTCTGGCTCAACTGCAGCATCCTCCCAACCCACAACTGGATCAGGCTCGTTCGGATCCAAGCCCAGCGAAGTAGCAGACGCGCCGGTCTCGCGTATTGTCCAAATCCGATTCATCAACCCTGAGTCGGTAACCAATCGGACACTAGGTCGCCCCGGCAAATCAGGAGCGATGTCGACTGCTTTCTGAGCAAAGGCCGTTGCCTCTTCAGTGGATAATGCACCGAACTCGATCATCAACCAGGCATTACCTGCTGGCAGTTCGGCAATGTCAGCCAGCTTCATACCGCGTACTTTCAAACCATCAATGATGCCGTCGTCCAGACCTTCCATAGCAATCGGATTCAGAGGCAGCAGCTGCGGCACTGAGTCAGCAGCGTAATAGATTTCTTCGTAACCCAGAACCACCAGTACCCGGTGAGTCGGATTCTTCACCAGAATGGTTTCGGCTTGCAGAACGGTCACACAGGTTCCTTCGACACCCACTAACGCCCGTGCAATGTTGAACCCGTTTTCAGGCAGCAACTGATCAAGGTTGTAGCCGGACACACGACGCTTGAGTTTGGGGAAGCCCTGTCGAATCTGCTCCTCGTTACGATCAACCAAATCCTTCAGCGCCCGAACGATCTCTGCCCGCCGGCCACCAGCCTCAATATGCTCCTGATAAGCCGCCTCATCAGTCGGCCCCACCCAGAAACGCTCACCGTCGTAAGTCAGCACCTCCAAACGCTCGACGTTCTCTACGGTTTTGCCCGCCATCACTGAGTGCGCACCGCAGGAGTTGTTGCCGATCATCCCGCCCAAGGTGCAACGGCTATGCGTTGCCGGATCTGGGCCGAATGTAAGGCCGACTTTCGCAGCCTCACCTTTCAACTGATCGCAAATCACCCCAGGCTCAACGCGAGCCAATCGCTTTTCAGGATTAATTTCATGGATGGCATGGAGGTACTTTGATGCGTCGATAACGACTGCCGCGTTCACGGCCTGGCCACACATGGAAGTGCCAGCACCACGCGGCAGAATGGGGATGCCGACCTCACGGCAGAGGCGAACCGTGGCCTCGATATCGGCAATGCTTCTCGGAATTACGATACCAATGGGCAACTGACGATAGTTCGAAGCCTCAGAGGCATAGATGGCGCGAGTGGCGGCATCAAATCGAACCTCAGCCGAGGTCTGCGCCTCAAGCTTTGAGCGCAGGCTCAACAGGAGGTTAAGGTCGAACGGGATAGGATTATTTTTTGTCATTTGGAAAAGCCTGGTCTCGATCAGCAGCACGGTTGCAACGAGGCGCTCTACAACGGCTGATAGAGGTAGAGCGACGGACGATAACAACTGTAAGCCGAGAGCAGACGCCGCTCTACCCACTCAAAATAGGAAGTAGCAGCGCCCTTTTCCACCCCTAAGAAGGAACGACAATTGGCGCTGAACCCATTTGACTGCATCAAAATCCCAAACCCCTGACTCACCGAGGGCCTGGGATTTTCTCGGTTATCGACGGCCCGGCTGCCTATAGCCAAACATGACACCCACCAGGCTGAATGCAGCAGCAATCATTACGTAGAAGGCAGGCGCCGTGACGGTGCCTGTTGCACTGATCAGCCAAGTCAGAATCAGCGAGGCAAATCCACCGAAAGTCATCACCGCGAGGTTGTAGGCCAGGGACAGGCCAGTGGAAAGCACTTTGGCCGGGAACGTCTCGGACAGAGCCGCCAAGATAGGGCCGGTGTAGACCGCAATCAGCACACCGAATACAGCCTGAAACACGCACAGCGTGTACAGCGATGGAGCGCTAGCGATCATGTTGAACATGGGCCAAGCCAGCAGCAGCATCGACGCGGAAGCCCCCACCAACAGATACTTGCGTCCGATCTTGTCAGAAATCCAACCGGTAATTGGTGAGCATAGGGTGATCACGCCACCCCCTACCATTGCCGCAATGAACGATGCCGACTGAGGAAGCTTGAGCACCTTCACTGAATAGGTGGGCATGTAGAATAGGATCACATAGATGCACACCGTCCACAGCACGATCATGGAGAAGCTGGCAACTGCTTGCCATGGGTAATCACGAAGCACATCGCGCAGCGGCGTCTCAGTAAGATCCGAAGACTCCTCAAAGACGGGCGACTCATGCAGATTTCGACGGATGAAGTACCCGATCGGGCCGATCAAGATGCCGAACAGGAAAGGAATCCGCCACCCCCAGCTTTCAACCTCTTCAGGACTAAGACCCAGGGTGATACCAGTACCGAAACAAGCCCCCAGCAGCACGGCAAAACCGATACTGGTTTGAATCCAACTGGAATAGTAAGCCTTCTTGCCCTCTGGCGCCTGCTCGGTGAGATAGGCAGTAGCCGCCCCCATTTCACCGCCTGCAGAAACACCCTGCAGCAGACGAGCAAAGACAATGATGCACGGCGCCAAAAGACCTGCCTGTTCGTAGGTCGGCGCCAGGCCAATCATGGCGGTGCCGACACCCATCAAAATGATGGTGAGCGACAGCGCACCCTTGCGACCATAACGATCAGAGTAGATACCAATGAGAACGCCACCTATGGGCCGGACTAAAAAACCGACACCAAAGGTCGCCGCCGATAGCATCAGTGACGTTAAGTCATCTCCGGTAGGGAAAAATAACTTCCCGATGATTATGGCGAAGAAGCCATACACCATGAAGTCAAACCACTCGAATCCATTCCCTAGAACAGTGGCGATGATGGCTTTGCGCCGCATCGCATTCGCGTCCACTGCATGACCTACATCCACGCTTACTGCACTCATTTTCAAATCCCCTTCGAGCTTTCTGTGAAAGCCGCGCCTTTTGTCGTTGTAGTAGGGTTCGATCATTGAGCGCCCGAGAACGGCTCGTTTCTACCGCACAAAAATAGGAATTCAGACTAAGAAAATCCTATTTCACACATTTCCACCTACCTCGAAATGGATTTTCCACTCAACCATTTGCACTCCAAACACTAAGAATCTGAGGCATCGCCCAGCTAGGATGATTGAAGGGCAATTGATCCAGCCGTGCATTCAAGCCGCGCCAACGGGGCAGCTGAGATAGCCCATCACGAGCCTGAGCAGCACATTCGATTCAGGCCAATTTGATTACTGCCCATCTGCCTAGGGACTGCCCAATGCCACAGTCCCAACCTGAGTGGCTCGACACCGTGCTGGCTGAGCCCTCAGCTCCAATAGCTCCAGCACAAAGCCGTTGCTGAGTGCTCACTAGAATAATGGGAGACAACGTGAAGTCGAGCGCAGATACCCCCATCGATGTAGGCGAAGAAATGGTCGCTGGCTTCGCCAAGAAAGGTCTTGGCCAAGTCAAACCCGCCACCAGCAATGAACGCGGTACCGGGCCATTCGTCCGACTGGTTCTTCGAGGCATCACAGTTATCGATGGCACCGGAGCCCCGCCCTGGGGGCCTGCCGATATCGTTATCGAAAATGGCATCATCACTGAGATCGCGGCAGTAGGCGTTCCTGGGCTTCCGATAAATCCCGCCAGGCGCCCCGCCAAAGGCACCCGTGAAATTGACTGCCATGGCAAATTCGCCACGCCAGGCTTTATCGATTGCCACGCCCATGTTGGTACGCCCTTCCACGCAGAAAGCGGAGAAATGCTCCCAGCAGATTACGTATACAAGCTCTGGCTCGCTCACGGTGTCACATCCGTGCGGGAAGCAGGCTGCATGAACGGGCTTGCCTGGACATGCGAACAGCAACGCGCAGCAGCCGATAACGCCATCGGCGCCCCGAACCTATACCCTTACGTTTACTTCCCTGCAGTGAACGACTACCTGAAGGTGATCTACAGCCCTGAGCAAGGGCGTGAGTGGCTGCGACAGGTTCGCGAGAAAGGCGCATGTGGCGTGAAGTTTTTTGGATCTCCGCCGGCCATCATGGAAGCCGCTCTGGACGAGTGCAAAAAGCTCGGCCTCAAGACTTGCTGCCATCACGCTCAGCTCTCAGTTGGGCGAATGAACGCGCTAAAAACAGCGATGTGGGGACTGACCAGCACGGAACATTCTTACGGCCTTCCCGAGGCGCTCATGGAAGGCAGCACCCTCCAGTTCATTGACGACGACTACAACTACAACGACGAATACATACGCTTCGCCACCGCCGGCAAAACGTTCCTCCAGGCAACAAAACCCGGGAGCGGCAAATGGAATGAGGTGCTTGAGGCATTCCTCGAAGCGGGCCACACCTTTGTTCCGACCATGAACGTCTACGACAGCAACCGTGACGTCATGCGCGCCCGCCGCGCCGATTGGCATGAGGAGTACACCGACGCCACGTCCTGGAACTACTTCCAACCTCAACGTGGTGGGCACGGGGCCTACTTTTTCCGCTGGTCAACCAAGAACGAGTTGGAATGGAAGGAAAGCTTCAGGATCTGGATGCAGTTTCTGAATGAGTACAAAAATCGAGGAGGCCGAGTGTGCCCTGGCAGTGACTCCGGGTTCATGTTTCAGGTTTACGGCTTCGGCTACATCCGCGAGCTCGAACTCCTGCAGGAGGCAGGCTTCACGCCGCAAGAGGTCTTGCGTGCAGCCACTATGCAGGGCGCTGAACTACTGGGTATTGAGCACAAAACCGGTACGCTGGAGGTCGGCAAAGAAGCCGATATTCTCATTCACAATCAAAATCCCATGGCCGACTTCAAGCTTCTCTACGGGACTGGCGCCGTCCGGCTTAATGACGACACCAATGTGGCCGAGCGCAAACGTTGCCTTGATTACACAATCAAGGGCGGCGTCATTTTTGATACCGAGGAACTGCTCGCCGATGTGAGAGAAATGGTTGGTGAAACCTGGAGCAGCGACCACAGGTCAAGCATTTAGGAGGCACACATGATTCCTCCTTCCAAGGGCATCGATTTCTTCATTTTGACCGGGCCGCTGGGCAGCGGCAAAACCACCTTGCTGGAGCACCTCCTCTACACGTTAGAGGACAGCACCGGAACGGCGGTGATCGTCAATGACGCAGGGGCCGTCAACATTGACGGCGCTGTGCTCATGGATTCGGCTGATGGGATGGTGATCGAAACACTGAGCAATGGCTGCGTCTGTTGCAGTCTTGGCAATGACCTGGTTAGCACAGTGCTAAGCCTGATCGAAACCAGAGCCCGAATGAATTTGCCTCCATTCGAGCGGATCATCTTGGAGTGCAGCGGGCTCTCAATGCCAGGCGAAGTAGTGCGCACCATGACGGGCCTTGCTCATCTACAAATGGCCGTGTCGATCATTTGCACGTACGACTGCGCCAGGCCTCCGCTACGACAGACGCAGATTGATGCAGTAGCAGCGCAGCTAAGCGCAGCGCACACGGTAGTGCTGACAAAGATTGATGAAGTTGTTGAGCAAGCGTTGATCGATGCTCGCGCCACCGTCCAGCGCATCAACCCCTTCGCAGTAATTATCGAGCAGGAATCTCCATCTGTGCGCAGTCAAAGGGCATTCCTGACTTCCTCACAGCGCCCCCCGGATACCGCACGCCCCCAACTTAAGCTGGTACTCGCTGCCGCCCATCCTCGTATTCATGTCTACCAAGCCCTGCTGACCGACCCAGACCCAGGTGACGCCATTGATTGGCTAGAAAACATCACGGGCTACCTAGGGGAAAAGCTCCTGCGATGCAAAACGCTCATCTGCGCTCCTGAGCGTGATCTGCTGATGCAGACTGTTGGCACAGCTTTCTCGGCTCCACGCGTGCTGCAAAAACAGCACGGTGAACGATCTGTCGCCATCTTCATCACCCAAGACTGCGATTTACTTGAGCTCAAGCAGATTCCCAGTGCATTCGCCGTCACCTGGTTAGACGAAGCCAAATAGCTCTGAATGACTCCCTGGATCGGATCAGGGAGTCAAATTTCGCGACCACCTTACCCATCTGCAACCAATTCCTCTGTGCCGAACTCGCTGAGCCTAATCCTCCTACCACGGAGTGGAATCTGGGCTTTTAAAACTCTATCCGAGGTAGATAGCAGCACAGTTCGATCGTCGTTAGCATTCAAAAAAGTGAGCGATAAATGATCAGCTACAAAGCCGAGCTGATTGCGCGAAATTTCTCGCAACACTACCAAAACAGGAATTTCCAATCTAAAAACCACACAGGAGCAATTAAAAAAACACCAAGAAAAGATGCCCAATAGCACACAAGAATAATAATACCAAAAAGATCCAAATCTAAAACCTCAAACTGCCAAAGCCGACACTGGGCCGGCCAGTGAGAATCGTCATTGATACCTCTCACGCTGCCCGAATGAGCATCAAAGCAAATAATAAAGAGGCAAGAGCATGAAAACGATCTTCAAGGCATCAGTTGCACTCCCCGCCGCCATTTCCATGGCCCTTTCCATGACCGCCATGGCCGATATCAAAATTGGTGTCGGAGCCCCACTGACTGGCCCCAATGCTGCCTTCGGCGAGCAGATATGGCGAGGCGCAGAACAAGCAGCCAAAGACATCAACGCCAAGGGCGGCATCAACGGTCAGCAGATCGCCCTGGTCAAAGGCGATGACGCATGTGAACCCAAGCAAGCAGTCGCTGCAGCCAACCAAATGGTTGATAGCGCCAAAGTAGTTGCAGTCATTGGTCACTACTGCTCTTCCTCCACAATTCCAGCCTCGGAAATCTACGACGAAGCACAGATCGTCTCCATTACCCCCGCATCCTCAGCACCAAGCATCACCGAGCGAGGGTTGGTTGGTGTCTTCCGCATGGCCGGTCGCGATGATCAACAAGGACAAGTCGCCGCTGACTACATCGCAAAGAACCTCAAAGCCAAAACCGTAGCGGTCATTCACGATAAGGATACTTTCGGCCAAGGCGTAGCAGACACCACTAAGGCTGCACTCAAGGCTGAAGGCGTCGAGACAGTGCTTTATGAAGGTCTGACGCGGGGTGAGAAGGACTTCAACGCAGTCGTCACCAAAATCCGCTCGTCGAAGGCCGAAGTGGTGTACTTCGGCGGCTGCCACCCAGAGGCGGGCCCCTTGGTACGGCAGATGCGCGAACAAGGTCTCACCATTCCCTTCGTGACCACCGACTGCACGGTAACCGATCAACTGGTCACCACCGCTGGCGGCAAGAAGTACACCGATGGCGTGCTGATGACCTTCTACCCAGATCCACGCAATCTGGAAACAGGTAAAGCTGTCGTTAAGGAATTTAGAGACACTGGGTATGAACCGGAGAGCTACACACTTTTCTCCTATGCATCCTTGCAGGCGCTTGCCGCCGCTTTCAGCGCGACCGGCACTACAGATGGCAACAAGGCAAGTGAATGGCTGAAAAGCCACTCAGTCGATACTGTTCTGGGCACCAAGAGCTGGAACGAAAAAGGCGACCTCAAAGAGTCTCCCTATGTAATGTACAAATGGGACGCAGACGGAAAGTTCGGACAGCTCTAACTTTTCCTTTGCAGCGTGCAGATTGAATCCAGTCTGCACCCCTTCTGCCCGTTTGGGGAAATTCTCGTGGATACATTTATTCAACAGCTAGTCAATGGACTAACGCTGGGCTCGGTGTATGGCCTCATAGCGATCGGCTACACCATGGTGTATGGCATCATCGGCATGATCAACTTCGCCCATGGCGAAGTTTATATGATCTCCGCCTACCTGGCCGCGATCTCGATAGCCGTACTGAGTTTCTGGGGCGTTGATTCGTTCCCACTTATCATTCTTGGTACCTTGATCTTCACAATCGTCGTAACCGGGGTTTACGGCCTGGCAATCGAGCGGGTTGCCTACAAACCATTGCGTAACTCTACGCGCTTGGCTCCTCTGATCTCGGCCATCGGCATATCACTCGTTTTACAAAATTACGTACAGATCAGCCAGGGCGCTCGACAGCAGGGTATCCCGACACTACTGGAGGGCACGCTTCGCATCTCGGTGGGTGATGGCTTCGTCATGATCACGCATACCAAGCTGTTCATCTTGGCTGCGGCCATCATCGGCATGCTTGCACTGACATTCATGATCAAAAGTACCCGCCTGGGCCGGATGTGTCGGGCGACTCAGCAAGACCGAAAGATGTCGCAAATTCTTGGCATCAACACTGACCGAATCATCTCCTATGTGTTCGTCATAGGCGCCTCGATGGGTGCGTTGGCGGGCGTGCTTATCACACTCAACTACGGAACCTTCGATTTCTATGCAGGGTTCATCATCGGGATCAAAGCCTTTACAGCTGCTGTCCTCGGCGGCATCGGGTCACTCCCGGGCGCAATGCTGGGCGGCCTGATCCTTGGCGTGTCCGAAGCTCAGTTCTCTGGGATGGTGAACGCTGACTACAAAGACGTCTTCAGCTTCTCCCTTCTCGTACTGATCCTCATCTTCCGGCCCCAAGGCCTCCTTGGCCGACCTCAAGTAACCAAGGTATGAAGTCATGAGCGATAAAATGAAAAGTATCAATCTCAAGAAAGTCTTGATCGATACCGTGATGGCCGGGCTGATCGCTCTGATCGTGTTTGGGCCCATCGTCGGTGTGGTTTTGCAGGGTTACGATTTCACCCCGCGATTTGACCGTGTTGGCTGGATCGTTGGGACAGTGATGGCTGGCCGATTCGTGCTGAGCTTGTTTCTGCAGACTGCCAGCGGCCATAAACTCATGGAGCGCTTCGACCGAGCAGGCGGTGGCGTTGGAGTAAAGCCGCCGGGACACGCATCGATCATGCGCTGGGTTCTCCCTGTGCTGATTTTGATGGCGCTCGTGCTGCCGTTTTACGCCAACAAGTATCTGCTGACAGTTGTGATCCTGGGCCTGATCTACGTCTTGCTCGGGCTAGGCCTCAACATCGTCGTGGGGCTGGCAGGACTGCTCGACCTCGGCTTTGTCGGATTCTATGCGATTGGTGCCTACGGGTTGACCTTAGGATACGAATATCTTGGTCTGGGCTTCTGGAGCATGCTGCCGCTGGCCGCCCTGCTCGCTGCTTTTGCAGGGATGCTTCTCGGATTCCCGGTGCTGAGGATGCATGGCGACTACTTGGCGATCGTCACCCTGGGCTTCGGTGAAATCATCAGGCTTGTTCTCACCAACTGGGTTTCGTTCACCAACGGCCCCAATGGGATGACGGCACCGTCCCCCACATTCTTCGGTCTCGAATTCGCTCGCCGCGCCAAGGATGGTGGCGTTCCGTATCACGAGTTTTTCGGAATCACCTACAACTCGAACATGAAGTTTATCTTCATCTACACCGTCCTGTTGTTGATCGTTCTCGCAGTGCTGTACATCAAGCATCGCTTGACCCGTATGCCAGTCGGGCGCGCATGGGAAGCGCTGCGAGAGGACGAAATTGCTTGCCGTTCGATGGGCCTCAACCATGTTTTGGTGAAGCTTTCCGCGTTCATGATTGGCGCATCAACTGCCGGGATAGCGGGCGTATTTTTCGCAACTTATCAAGGCTTTGTGAACCCGACCTCGTTCACCTTCTTCGAGTCGGCACTGATTCTCGCCATCGTGGTACTTGGAGGCATGGGATCAACCGTCGGAGTGGTAATTGCAGCATTTGTCCTGACGATTGCGCCGGAGCTTTTGCGTAGCTTCGCCGACTACCGTGTGCTGATGTTCGGCATCCTGATGGTGCTAATGATGATCTGGCGTCCGCGCGGGCTGATTCGCATTAATCGAATTGGCATCGCCCCGCGCAAAGGAGTAGCTCCATGAAAGACAATATCCTCACCGTGGACAGCCTCATGATGCACTTTGGGGGCATCAAAGCACTCAACGATGTCAATTTCTCAATCAAGCGGCATTCGATCTCAGCGTTGATAGGCCCCAACGGCGCCGGCAAGACCACCGTGTTCAATTGCCTGACGGGATTCTACTCAGCCACTGGCGGCAAGATCCTGCTCAATGCACAAGGTAAACAGACGGACGTCATCCAAGTGTTGGGTGAACCCTTCAAAGCTCAGGACTTCATCAAGCCTGGACAGTTCGGGTCACGGCTCTGGTACAAGATGTTCGGCGGAACGCATCTGGTTAACCGCGCAGGACTTGCGCGTACCTTTCAAAACATCCGTCTATTCAAGGAAATGACTGTCCTGGAAAACCTGCTGGTCGCTCAGCACATGCTGGCTCAACGCAACCTGCTGACTGGCATCCTGAACACCCCCGCTTATCGAAAAACAGAGAGCAAGCTACTCGATACGGCCTTCTACTGGTTGGAAGTAGTCGACCTGGTCGAGCACTGCAACAGACTGGCAGGTGAGCTCTCTTATGGCCAGCAGCGACGCTTGGAGATCGCCCGAGCGATGTGTACCGGCCCGGAGCTGATATGCCTTGACGAACCCGCTGCCGGCCTCAATCCTGCCGAGACAATTGCTCTGAGCGCTATCATCCGCAAGCTTCGGGATGATCATCAGCTGACCGTACTGTTGATTGAGCATGACATGGGTATGGTCATGAGCATTTCTGATCACGTTATCGTGCTGGATCATGGCCTGGTCATCGCTCAAGGCGCACCAAGCGCGATCAAAGATGACCAGAAGGTAATCGCTGCTTACCTCGGTGCAGAAGAAGAGGAAGTAGCATGAGCACACCCATTCTCGCGTTCAAAGACGTCGACGTTCACTATGGCCCTATCCAGGCTCTGCGAAAGGTGAACCTCCACATCAACACCGGAGAAACTGTAAGCCTGATCGGGGCTAACGGAGCGGGCAAGTCGACGCTGTTAATGTCGATATTTGGACAGCCACGAGCCACTAGCGGGCAGATCCTCTATCAAGGGCAGGACATCACGCGCAAGAGCACCCACTTCGTGGCGTCTAACGGTATCGCTCAGTCGCCCGAGGGACGGCGCGTCTTTCCGGACATGACAGTCGAAGAAAATCTTCTTATGGGTACCATTCCTGTCGGCATGAGTCACGCCGAGGAGGATCGAGAGCAGATGTTCAATCTTTTCCCTCGCCTCAGGGAGCGGCGCAATCAACGAGCAATGACAATGTCGGGTGGCGAGCAGCAAATGCTTGCCATTGCCAGAGCACTCATGAGCCGACCCAAACTCCTGCTACTGGACGAGCCCTCACTCGGACTGGCACCTATCGTAGTGAAGCAAATCTTTGCAACTCTAAGAGAGCTCGCGAAGTCAGGCATGACCATCTTCCTGGTGGAGCAAAACGCCAACCATGCCCTGCGCCTAAGTGACAGGGCTTATGTCATGGTGACCGGCGAAATCAGGATGACAGGGACTGGCGAGGAACTGCTCGGCAACCAAGAGGTGCGCGAGGCGTATCTGGGCGGACACTAGATGAAGAGAGGGAGGCTCCTCACACGCCTCCCTCCCCCAAGCGCATCAATAGCCCTTTGAACGATCAACAACGTTGAGCAGTGGCAACCCACGCTGCTCCCGCTCCACATTCGCCTTAATCACAGCCACGGCACCTTTGACCTGCACGTTGCTCGCAATGTGCGGCGTCACCAAAACTCGAGGGTGGCACCAGAACGGATGATCAGGCGAAAGTGGCTCCTGATCGAAAACATCCAGAACCGCTCCTCCGAGCCTTCCTCCATTCAATGCCTGCAGAAGGTCTTCTTCAGCTACGTGCGCACCTCTAGCGACATTCACAAGCCCAGCACCCTGCGGTAACCGATTCAACGTGGCAGCATTCAGAATCCCCTGAGTTTCAGGAGTTAAAGGCAGAAGGTTGACCAGAATGTCGCACTGCTCCAAGAAGTCATACAGCTCTTCTCGTCCGACATAACACCGCCCATCCGGTACCTCTTTGTAGGAGCGATTCCATGCGCTCAACTGAAAGCCGAAGGGTCGCAAACGGTCGAGAGCGACTAGCCCCAAATTACCTGCGCCCATGATGCCAACGCGGCGCTCGCTGGCTGGAATGATGGGCATGGGCGTCCAGCATCTCTCCCGCTGACTGATCTGGTAATCAAAAATGTCACGATGCAGGGCGAGCACGCTAAACACTACGTACTCGGCCATGATATCGGCCATCGACGTTTCGATGAGGCGCACCATCGAGACATGCTCTGGCAGCTGGGACAGGTCGAACTGATCGACACCGGCGCCGGCTGAGTACAGCGCCTTGAGGTTTGGGAATCGCTGCATGAGATCCGGAATCGGCTCCCAGGCGATGATGTACTGAACCTCTTCTGGATTACCCGCATCTGGCCACAGACGAAAATCAAGTTCTGGGGCCTGTTGAGAAAAAACCTGACGCCATTCAGCTGCGCTGCTGGGCTCGGCCATGTACAGGATACACATGTCTAGCTCCTAGATTTCTGACCAGACATCATGCCTGCCTTTCAGCAGTGATTGCTTGACACCAAAACACTATAGAGCTCGCGCTCATTACTACTCGGAGCCGGTTGTTACGCAGCACGTGTTGAATGTGGGTTAATACCACCGCTAGAGACCAGCTCTGCTAACCCTCTTTCGGCTCGCCCACACACAACTCCATGAACCGCGCCGCCGCCCGCGACGGCGTGGCGGCATGGGGCATCAAGATGGAAAAGCGCCTGACCAACGGCTGCGGCGTAATGCGCAGCCGCCGCAACACGCCATCCTCATGGCGAATCGACATGGCCGACACAAAGCCAATTCCCATACCTGCCCGCACCGCTTCCTTTACCCCTTCCACACCGGCGATTTCCATCGCGACGCGCATTGCCACGCCACTGCGGGCAAACGCCCGCTCGACAATCTGCCTCACCCCGGAGCCACTCTCGCGCAGCACCAGTGGGTAGGCCCCCAAAGATTCCAAGGTCTGCGCCTCGTCACCGGCCAACGGATGAGTACTGGGCACGATCGCGACGATCTCGTCCTCCCGCCACGGCGTGACCCCGGTGCCCAACGGCAACTCCTGCCCGGGAGGCCCTTCGATCAAGGCGATATCGACACTGCCCAGCGCGGCGACAATTTCAGCCGTGTTGCCATTGGAGGTGCTCACCGACACGTCTGGGTAGCGTGCGTGGAAGTCGGCGATGAGGTACGGCAGCAGGTAGCTGGCCGGCGTGGTACTGGCGCCGATGAGCAAGGTGCCGCGCTCCAGGCCGCGCATGGCCTCGCGCAGGGCCTGGGCCTGGCGGAAGGTATCGCGCAGCCGCTCGGCATGGGCCAACAACTGCTCACCTGCAGCCGTGAGGCGCACGCCGCGCCCCGCGCGTTGGTAAAGGGGCTCACCGAAAGCCTCCTGCAGCAACTTGAGCTGCCCGGACACGGCGGGCTGCGACAGGTGCAACGCCTGGGCCGCGTGGCTGATGTTGCCATGCTCGGCGACGGTGGCGAATGTTATCAGCTGTTCTGGGGTCATGAATTCAAAATATCAGCTAAACGGATACTTCACATCCTGAATTACGATTTTTTATAAGCTTATAACCAGATTAACGTAGGCCTTGTCGAAATACTTTTCCCGGAGGACTCACATGGCCACGGTTCCATCCCACCCCGCCTACGCGCCTACCCTCTCTACCCGAGGGCGGCTCAATGGCATTTTGTTCGTGGCGCTGTTCGCGCTTGCTGTCACCCAACTGGCAGCCTTGCCCGCCATCGCCAACCTGGGCATCAGCCCGCTGATCGTCGGTATCGTTGCCGGTGCCCTGTACGGCAACGCGCTGCGCGATGGTGTGCCGGCGAGCTGGGCGGCGGGCATCAACTTCTCGGCCCGCGGGCTGCTGCGCATCGCCGTGGCCTTTTTCGGCCTGCGGGTCAGCCTGCAGGAAATCGCCGAAGTCGGCTGGTCTGGCCTGACGGTTTCGCTGCTGGTGGTGGTCAGCACCCTGCTGATCGGGCTCTGGTGCGGCATGAAGCTGCTCAAGCTGGACCGCGACACCGCGCTGCTCACCGCTGCTGGCAGTGCCATTTGCGGCGCCGCTGCAGTACTTGCGTTCGAGTCGGCGCTGCGCAGCGCCCCGCACAAGAGTGCCATGGCCGTTGGCAGCGTGGTGCTGTTCGGCACCCTGTCGATGTTCCTTTACCCCTTGGCGATCAATGCCGGCTGGCTGCACCTGGATACCCTGGGGGCGGGCCTGTTCCTGGGCGGCACAATCCACGAAGTGGCCCAGGTGGTAGGTGCAGCCAGCAACGTCAGCCCCGAGGCGACGCACATCGCCACCATCGTCAAGATGACCCGGGTGATGCTGCTGGTGCCGGTGCTGCTGGTGGTAGGCCTGTGGATCAGCCGCTCGCGCCAGCCGGGCCAGGCGCAAGGCAACGGCCGCATCGCCATGCCTTGGTTCGCTTTCGGCTTCCTGGCGCTGGTGCTGGTGAACTCGCTGCAGGTGCTGCCTGGCAGTGTGACCCAGGCGATCAATAGCCTCGACACCTTTGCCCTGACCATGGCCATGACGGCGCTGGGGATGGAGACACGCTTCAGCCAGATCCGCCAGGCAGGGCCACGGGCGCTGCTGACCGGGGCGATACTGAACCTTTGGCTGGTGGGGGGCGGGCTGGCAATTACGCTGGGTGTGCAAAAGCTCTTCGCATGACTTATGGTGTTGTCTAAGAAGGATGTTTTACCTGCACAGGAAAGACTTAGATGCCCCAACGCCATGTCATAAATGCATCCGTCAGCCCCAAAGGCAGCCTGGAGACGCTGTCGCAACGTGAAGTCCAGCAACTGAGCGAAGTCGGTACCGGTAGCCTCTACACCCTGTTCCGCCAGTGCGCGCTGGCCATCCTCAACACCGGCGCGCATGTCGACAATGCCAAAACCATTCTCGAGGCCTACAAGGACTTCGAGGTGCGTATCCACCAGCAAGACCGGGGCGTACGCCTTGAGCTGCTGAATGCTCCCGCCGATGCCTTCGTCGATGGCGAAATGATCGCCAGCACCCGTGAAATGCTGTTCAGCGCCCTGCGCGACATCGTCTATACCGAAAGCGAGCTGGCCAGCCAGCGCATCGACCTGGAAAGCTCCCAGGGCATCACCGATTACGTGTTCCACCTGCTGCGCAACGCCCGCACCCTACGCCCAGGCGTGGAGCCGAAGATGGTGGTGTGCTGGGGCGGCCACTCGATCAGCAGCGAGGAATACCAATACACCAAAAAGGTCGGCCACGAACTGGGCCTGCGCAAGCTGGACGTCTGCACCGGCTGCGGCCCTGGCGTAATGAAAGGCCCGATGAAAGGCGCCACCATCGCCCACGCCAAGCAGCGTATGCACGGCAGCCGTTACCTGGGCCTGACCGAGCCGGGCATCATCGCCGCCGAAGCGCCCAACCCGATCGTCAACGAGCTGGTGATCTTGCCGGACATCGAGAAGCGCTTGGAAGCCTTCGTTCGTGTCGGCCACGGCATCATCATCTTCCCGGGCGGCGCCGGTACTGCCGAAGAGTTCCTCTACCTGCTCGGCATCCTCATGCACCCGGACAACCAAGGCCTGCCCTTCCCGGTCGTGCTCACTGGCCCCCGCAGTGCCGAGCAGTTCCTGCTGCAACTGCACGCCTTCGTCGGCGCCACCCTCGGTGAAGCCGCGCAAAGCCACTACCAGATCATCATCGATGACCCGGCCGAAGTCGCGCGCCACATGGTCGAAGGCCTCAAGGAGGTCAAACAGTTCCGCCGCGAGCGCAACGACGCCTTCCACTTCAACTGGCTGCTGAAGATCGACGAGGGTTTCCAGCACCCGTTTGACCCGACCCACGCAAACATGGCCGAACTCGCCCTGCGCCGCGAGCTACCGCCCCATGAACTGGCCGCCAACCTGCGCCGAGCGTTTTCCGGCATCGTTGCTGGCAACGTCAAGGACAAAGGCATCCGCCTGATCGAAGAACACGGCCCCTACCAGATCCGCGGCGACAGCGCAGTATTGGAGCCACTGGGGCGATTGTTACAAGCATTCGTCGACCAGCACCGCATGAAATTGCCGGGTGGTGCCGCCTATGTGCCGTGCTACCAGGTAGTGACCTGAAAACGATGTCTAGCGCCAGCTCTCGAGCTGGCTGTTGATCTTGATCTGGCTGTTGATCTTGATCTTGATCTTGATCTGGCTTTTGACCTTCAGCGACTCAGGAGGCCGAGCGCAGGCCTTGCGGAGGGAGGTGACGGGCAAGGATGCCCGTCAAGCGCTGGGGCCCAGGATGGGCCCTGCAGCGCGGTCCTCCCGGGAGCAAGGCCGTAGCGAGGGGACCCCGAAGCGCAGCGTAGGGGCCGTATGATGGAGCGCAGCCCTTTTTGGTTACTTTTTGGGGCGTTTGCCAAAAAGTGACCCGCCGTAAGGGCGGAAAGGTGACTAAGCGTCGCCCCAATGCTGGATCAACCACCCCCTCAAAACCAACACCAACACCCACACCAACGATCAAGAAACCAAACCCTCCCGCTCAACCAGCCGAATACTGTCACGCCCCCCGCGCTTCGACTCATACAACGCCACATCCCCCTGCTCAATCAACGCCGCCAAACTCACCGGCGGCTGATCAAACACATTAGCCCCAATACTCAACGTAACCGCCTGCGGCGTGGGCACCGTCTGCCCAGCAAACAGCTGAAACCGCTCACGCAACTGGCTACCCAGCTCCACCACCCGCTCCCGCGTCGCCTCACTGAGCAGAATCACAAACTCATCCCCCCCAAGCCGCGCCGCCAGCGAGCGCTCCGGCAACACCGCACGAATCATCTCGCTCAAGGCGATCAACAGCCGATCCCCCGCAATGTGCCCGTGCAAATCGTTGACCAGCTTGAAGTTGTCGATATCGATCAACAGCAAGGCCCCCGGCCGCGCCGGGCTGACCTCTTTGAAAAAGTGCGGCGCCCGCACTTCCAGCGCCCGCCGGTTGTACAGTGCCGTCAACGGATCGCGCGCCGCCAGCCTGGCGATACGTTCTTCACGGCGATAACGCACCGTCCCCGTCATCGACAGCGCAATCAACATGATCGCCATCGCCCCCTCGACCAGGGAAATTTGAATGATCAGCCCGCCAAAGGTCGCCAGGTCAATCAAGGTGCCCGGCGTGATCGCAATGATCGCCTTCGCCACATAGAACAACCCATGGATCAGCAACACATAGCGCAATTGCACCGCGCCCACGCTCAGCGACCTGCCGTGGGGCTTCAACAAAAAGCTGGCCTTGAGGGTCAACAGCGCCACCAGCAACGAGTTGACCATCAGCATCACCTTCGACCACTCCGGCCCCGCGGGCAGCAGCAGTAAGGCGAACCACACCGGCACCATCAGCAGCCAGGTGCGCGACAGGCGGTTCTGGGTAAAGCGCAGCACCCCCATCAGGAAAAACGCATGCGCCACCACCAGCAACCCGTTGGCGAACCAGATGCCGATCAACAGCAAGCCAATGCCACGCAACAGGGCCAGAGTGGAGCCAACGGTAATAGTGGCGAAGCCCGCGCTCCAAAACAGGAGTGAAGCCTCGCGAACGCTGCGCCATTCGATCGCCAGGTACAAAGCAGCAGCGGCTGCCAGGGCGATCGTAATCGTCAGCATCGTGGGTGGATCAAGCGCCATAGACGGTTTGGCCTATCTGGTTAACGTGGGAAACGCCTCATTGTATTCGTTTGCCATTGGTTTTCAGAGGGGGAACACGCAAACGATCATATCAATTCGAAGCGCCCTCACAGCGCAGCACCCTCCAGTTGTTGACTGTGCTCCAGGTTGCGTATCAGTACCCATTTTCACTACGCATCTATGAACCTAGCAATTTTACCAGTAGCACATTCAGCGTTGAACGTTAAGAATGCCTGAAGCGCTCACCTCCGATGGCTGCATAAATGAATGCAAATGAGCTTTACCCTAATTTTCCCGGTGACTACACTGCCTACGGTTTTATTCCAACATCTGTGTATTCTCAAACCGTCTGTGGCTTCCATGGTCAGAGAAAAGATTCGCTTATGGCAGTCTATTGGTTGGGCAATGGATACCGCGCCTACAGTCCGATCCTTATGCGATTCTTGTCGCCCGATAACGTAAGCCCCTTCGAAGCCGGAGGTATAAATGCTTATGCATATTGTGAAGGTGACCCTATCAACAACAGCGACCCGACCGGGCACATGAAGACCGGCGTTGATCAGCTTGTTATTAGGCCAGAGGGGGCTCCCGGTAACGTTCCAACTGCACCTCAGGTCTCGGTCGCCACCCGAAACCGATCACTATCACCTGGGACAATCCAGTCCTACCTTGGCGATGTGCTACCTACGACCTCTTCGAACAGCGGGCAGTTCCAGGCGCCGCCTTCCGCCACCGGTCCGAGAATACAAATTTCTTTAGGTCAATATATCGCAGCGGACAACACCATCAACCAAATTGCTGCGACACTTCCAGCAATGCGAGAACAGCATGTAATTGAATACAGGCTCACCATGGGGGCCTGGCTAGGCGCTTTTTACTTAGGGCGCCTTGATTATGACACTGCTGTACAAATGATAAATTCAACACCGTCTCTCAACATGAATCTGCGTCGACAAGCTGGTTCCCAAGTCCGGGCCGTATTGGACCACGTCATGGCAAAGTCGTTGAATAACCCTATCGCTACCAACCCGCGATTTTAGTAACTTAGGCTCTGTACGAGATCCCTAGAAACCCAATTAAGGCCTCTCGGAAGCTGAATTTTTGTACAGTTTGGTGCTCTGCTCGGGTGCTGCGTAGCGAGATAGGCCGGAACAACGGTTTATCAATGATTTCGGGGCTGGATAAACCACGGGATTCGGCCCAAGTACCGACAGCACAACATCATCGAGCGCATGTTTGGCTGGCTGAAAGAGAACCGCCGGGTCGTGACACGCTTCGATAAGCTCGCGAAAAGCTATGCCACCATGGCTTCACTGGCTTGTTCCATGCGTTGTTTGCGACAGCTTTTTCGTACAGCGCCTACTCCGCAAGTCTTATTTTCATACCTAACCTCTCAAGGTAATCCCTGGGTGGACCTAGCCGCTCTATCGGTGGCTGGTAGTGCCCTGAATAATTATTCAAAACAAAGACGCCATCAAATTTACTTATGTAGCCTGCACTGATAACTTCGCCGCTATCGCCGGCTCGCAGTTGACCGTATCTAGCGATGCTGGCATGACTTAAATATCCATCACTGTAGCTGTCGGCGAGGCTAGCAGTCAGATCTTTGTTGACTTGCCTTTTACTCTTCATGTGACGTTCCGTCGTCCGGGAGCTTTCCTACCAGGGCTCTGCGATCAAGTCAGCAGCGGCCACCCGAGCTGCGCTGCGGTGGCGGATGTGATGCCGCTGCAGATACTCACAGGACTCGTTTGATCAACGGTTCCAGGCGGCTGTAACGCAATCGCCGCAGGAACTTGCGCACTTCCTTGGGGTGCTCGGCCTTGACGCCCAGTTCTTCGGCTGAGCTGATCTTCGGCGCATGCCGGCGAATGCCCTCCAGCTCCACCTCACGCGGCACGATCCACTGCCCCTGCGCGTCATCTATAAGCAAGCCATTCTCAAGGTCCAGGTTGAACCCACGCGGATTGAGGTTGTTACCGGTCAGCAGCGAATAACGCTGGTCGATCCACAGCCCCTTGGCATGGAAGGTGTGCCCGGGGTCGTTCCAAATCCGCACTTCGAGCTGGCCATTGGCAAGCGCGGTCTGGCGACGGCGGGCAAAGGCGCGCAGGTTGTCCTCGTACAAGTAGGGCAACGCGCCGCTAGCACTGAACGGCTCACCCGGGGCTATATAGAAGTCATTGGCCGTGCGATCGCCAACGATCAGCTCCACGCGCACGCCACGGTCAAGCGCGTGGTCAATTTCGCGCATCAATACCCGAGGCGGGTTGAAATAAGGCGTGCTGATGATGATCTGCGTGCGTGCAGCGGCCAGCAGTGCGCAAAGTGCTTTGTTGAGCGGGTTGCCCCGCCCAACGCCAAGCAGCGGGATGACCCGCAAGCCCTGCCCCGCTTCGCCGGCGGGTACCTCATAGACCATGCGCCGCAGCCGCGCGCGCAAACGCCGGATGTCACCGCGCAAGCTGCGGGTCGCTGGCGGTGCCGGCAAGTCCAGCCGCGGTGTGGCGGTGTGGTGCAGCAAACGTCTAACCAGGTCGACCATGGCATCGGCCAGCGCAGGCGACTGGAACAGGTGATAGCGATCCAGGCGATAGCGGTCGAAACGGTGCAGGTACACGTTGTTGAGGCTGGCACCGGTGTAGATCACACAGTCGTCGATGATGCTGCCTTTCAAGTGCAACACACCAAACAGCTCGCGGGTTTGCACCGGAACGCCGTGGATCACTACATCCAGCCCCCGCAATTGGCGCTGGGCCTGGTACCAGGCCGCATTACCCGGCTGCCGCCCGCCCCCCAGCAGGCCACGGCGGGCACGGAACCAGTCAACCACAATGGTGATTTCCAGGCCTGGCCGCGCGGCCTTGGCCTGGTACAAGGCATCGAGCACTTCCTGCCCGGCCTCGTCCTCCTGCAGGTACAGGGCGACGATGACGATACGCCGGGTCGCCGTCGCGATGCGCTCGAGCAGGCAGCGACGGTACGCCGCGGCATCGGGCAATACCTGGATCGCCTCAGGCGCGAGGGCGAAACCTGGCAGCGCCGCCAGCATGGATTCGGGGTTCACGTAGGTTCACCTTCTGTCTGCATTCAGGTCCATTCCTGGCCACCAGCCCGGGGTGTAAGATCGACCGGGTAACGACCTATAACAACAAGAACCATGCGAGGCCTGTTTTTCTCACTGCCCCCGACAAATCACGCCTCAGCTTGCACAGGAAGATCGCAATGGTCCACCCCGTTTCTGCAATCGTAACGCCTTCGCCCGCCAAGACCTTCGGTTTTCTGATCTTGCCCAACTTCACCACCATCGGCCTGGCGTCGGCGGTGGAGACCCTGCGCATGGCCAACCTGGCGGCCCGCCGGCCGATGTACCGCACCGTGCTGATCGCCGCCAGCGATGAACCGGTGGCGGCCAGCAACGGCATGCGCGTGTTGCCTGACTACAGCATCGGCAACGCCCCGGCGCTGGACGCCCTGTTGGTGGTCGGGGCCAACCCGATCGATCGCAGCCGTGGCAACCGGCCCTTGATCGACTGGCTACGCCAGCTGGCCCGTCAACGCCTGCCGTTGGGCGGCATCTGCACAGGCAGTTACCTGCTGGCCAAGGCCGAGTTGCTCAAGGGCTACCGCTGCACCATCCACTGGGAAGACATGCAGACGTTGCAGGAGCAGTTCCCCGGTATCGTCATTTCTGGCCAGCTGTTCGAACTGGACCGCGACCGCTACACCTGCTCGGGCGGTGTGGCGGCCATGGACATGATGCTGCAACTGGTGGCCCGCGAAGAAGGTGGCCAGGACATCGCCGCCAAGGCCGCCGAACTGCTGCTGTGCGACCGTGTGCGTGGCGAGCGCGAACGCCAGCGGGTGCCCCTGCGCACCCTGCTCGGCAGCGCTCAGCCCAAGTTGAGCCAGGTGGTGGCGATCATGGAAGCCAACCTGGAGGAGCCACTGGCGCTGGAGGAGCTGGCCAGCCTCAATGAAGTGACCGTGCGCCAATTGGAGCGGTTGTTTCATAAATACCTGCAGCGCACGCCCAGCCAGTATTACCTGGAGTTGCGGCTGTCGCGGGCGCGGGAGTTGTTGTTGCGCAGCGATGTGCAGGTGCGTGAGGTGGCGCTGGCCTGTGGGTTCAGCTCGCCGGCGCATTTTTCCAAGAGTTACAGCCGGTTTTTTGGGCTGTCGCCGCTGGGGGAGCGGCGGCAGGCTTCGTTGCACTGATATCAAACAGTGCTGGCCTCTTCGCGGGCAAGCCCGCTCCCACAGAATTTCCACTCACCTTGAGCGCGGTGGGGGACCGGTGGGAGCGGGCTTGCCCGTGAAAAGGCCGGCACAGCTTGAATCAATCCTTCAGGGCCGCATGCGCCGTCTCCCGGCACATCAGCATCGCCACCAGCGCCACCAGTGCTGCGGCCAACAGGTACCCCGCCGGCGCCAGCTTGCTGCCGGTCGCCTGTATCAGCCAAGTGGCAATGAACGGCGCCGTCCCGCCAAACAAGGCATTGGCCACGTTGAAGCTCAGGGCAAAACCACTGAAGCGCACCCGCGTCGGGAAGATCTCCGCCAACAGGCACGGCAAGGTCCCATCGTTCATCGCCAGCATCGCGCCAAACAGAATCTGGATGGCCAGAATCACCAGCAGCGGTTGCCCATCGAGCAACGTGAACAAGGGCACGGTGAGCCCCAAAAACAGCAGCGAGGCGATCACCAGCATGGTCTTGCGGCCAAACTGATCCGACAGCCGCCCCATCAGGAAAATCAGGCCGATGTAAGTGGCCAATGAAACCGTCGAGGCAATGAAGGCATCTCGCTCGGTCATGCCCAGCTCTGTGGACAGGTACGTCGGCATGTAGCTGAGCAGCAGGTAGAACGCCACCGCGTTAAGGCACGTGACGCCGATACCGATGCCTAGGCTGCGGCGATGCTGGGTCAGCAACTCGCGAATCGGTGCCGGGGTCATGCAGGCCTTGTTCTCAAGACGCTGCTCCATCTCCAGAAACTTTGGGGTGTCCTGCAGGCTCATGCGGATGTAACGGCCCACCAGCCCGAACGGTGCAGCCAGCAGGAACGGCAGGCGCCAGCCCCAGCTGTGCAGGTCCTCGGTGCTGAGTAGCTCATGCAGCACCGCCACAAACGCCGCACCGAACAGCAACCCTGCTGCCGTGCTGGCCGGCACGATACTGGTGTACAGGCCACGCCGGCCCTGGGGCGCGTATTCGGCCAGGAAGGCCGATGCCCCCGCGTATTCGCCCGACGCCGAAAAGCCCTGCACCAGGCGTATCACCAGTAACAGGCACGGTGCCCATAGGCCGATCTGCGCATAGCCAGGCAGCAGGCCGATGCAGAAGGTCGAGATCGACATGATCAGGATCGACAACGACAGCGCGTTGCGTCGCCCATGGCGATCACCAAAGTGGCCCCAGACCACGCCGCCCAGCGGGCGAACGAGAAACGACAGGGCGAACACCGCGAAGGTCGCCAGCAGGCCGGTAGTTTTGTCGGTTTGCGGGAAAAACGTGGCGGCAATGATGGTGGCGAGGTAGCCGTAGGCGGCGTAGTCGAACCATTCGACGAAGTTGCCCATGAAACTGGCGCGCGCGGCCTTGCGCAGTGCCTGGCGTTCGGCGCTGTACACGGCGCCGCCGAGGGTTGAGGCGTTCAGGGTGGTGCTGGACATGACGGGTACCCTCTGGTTCTTCTAATTGGAGGCAGGGTCTGGTGGTCATACAGTGATTTTATTGTTGTTGGTGCCGGCCTCTTCGCGGGTAAACCCGCTCCTACAGGGGCCGGCACCCAGCATCATTTGCGGATGATGTTGTGCTCCGGCCCGTACGGGAACTTGGTGATGTTTTCGGCGCCGCTGTCGTTGACGATGAGGATATCGTGCTCGCGGTAGCCGCCAGCACCCGGCCGCCCTTCGGGCAGCATGATCATCGGTTCGATCGACACCACCATGCCCGGCTCCAGCACGGTGTCGATGTCTTCGCGCAGCTCAAGCCCCGCCTCGCGACCGTAATAGTGGCTCAACGTCCCAAACGAATGGCCATAGCCAAACGTGCGGTACTGCAGCAGGTCGTGACGCAGGAAGATCTCGTTCAGCTCACGGGCAATGTCACTGCAGCGCATGCCCGGGCGCACCAGTTTCAGCCCAGCCTCATGCACCTCGACGTTGGCCTGCCACAGGCGCAGGTGATCATCCGGGCAATGGTCGAGGAACAAGGTGCGCTCAAGGGCGGTGTAATAGCCAGCGATCATCGGGAAGCAATTGAGGCTGAGGATCTCACCCTTGCCCACCGTGCGGCTGGTGACCGGGTTGTGCGCGCCGTCGGTGTTGAGCCCGGACTGGAACCAGGTCCAGGTGTCCATCAGCTCGCCGTCGGGGAAAGACTTGGCGATCTCGCGAACCATCGCCTGGGTGGCATGCAGCGCCACTTCGTACTCGGGCACATGCTCACGCAGGGCCTCGACCACTGCCGCGCCGCCGATATCGGCCACCCGCGCGCCGTGCCGGATCAACGCCTGCTCTTCTGCGGACTTAATCATGCGCATGCGCATGCACGGGGCGCCGATGTCCAGCAACTCGGCCTTGGGGTAGCAGGCGGCGAGCTTAGCGTGGTTTTGCAGGTTGAGGTGGTCGTATTCCACGCCGATGCGCGAGGCCAGCGGCAGCGCTTGTTGAATGGCGACGAAGAAGTTGTCGCGTTGCCAGTCGGTGTAGACGATGTTGTCGGTGCCGACCGTGCGCCGCCAAGGCTGGCCGCCATCGATGTTGGCGCTGATCGAGACGACCTTGTCCTGGGTCACCACCAGTGCATAGGGGCGGCCAAACGAGCAGTAGAGGAAATCACTGTAGTAATTGACGTTGTGGTACGAGGTAAAGATCGCCGCTTCGATGTCCTGCTCGGCCATGTAGGCCCGCAGGCGGGCGTGGCGGGCTGCGTATTCCTGAGCGGAGAAGGTCGCTTTGACCTTGTCGCCGTTGCGGATCTTCAGGGTTTTTGGCATGTGCATGGTCGGGTTCCTTGTCGTTGTGAGCACGCTGTTTCAGGCCGGCCGCCTGAGAAGCATTGCAACAGAACGAACGAGGACGCTTTTGTATCTATCCGACCTGGAATTGGCGGGATGGCCACCGACGTGTAGGAGCAGCCTTGTGCTGCGAAGAGGCCGGCACAGGCAGCCCGAATTGCGGCTCTCTGTACCGGCCTCTTCGCAGCACAAGGCTGCTCCTACACAGGTTGTGGGGTTTCAGGCACGCTTTATTTCAGATCAAAGCGGTCCAGCTCCATGACTTTTACCCAAGCCGCAACGAAGGCCTTCACAAACCTGTCCTTGCCATCGCTGCTGCCATACACCTCGCTCAACGCCCGCAACTGGGCATGCGAACCGAACACCAGGTCAACACGGCTGCCCGTCCATTTAACCTGCCCGGTCTTGCGGTCCCGGCCTTCAAAGCGCTCGTTGTCGGCTGACGTCGGCGTCCATTCCACGCCCATGTCCAGCAGGTTGCGGAAGAAGTCGTTGCTCAACGTACCCGGCTTGTCGGTGAACACCCCGTCCTTGCTGCCGCCATGGTTGGCGCCCAGCACACGCAGGCCGCCGATCAGCGCGGTCAGCTCGGGCGCCGTCAGGGTCAGCAGTTGGGCCTTGTCCAGCAGCAGCTTCTCGGCCTTGACGCTGTAACGGTCCTTGGTGAAGTTGCGGAAGCCATCGGCCAGCGGTTCCAGCACAGCGAACGACTCAACATCGGTCTGCTCTTGGGACGCATCGACGCGGCCGGGGCGGAAGCCGACGCTGCCACTGTAACCCGCATCCTTGGCAGCCTTCTCGACGGCGGCGGTACCTGCCAGCACGATCAGGTCGGCCAGGGAGACCTTCTTGCCACCGTTGTTGAACTCGCCCTGGATCTTCTCCAGCGCTGCCAAGACCTTGCCTACGCCCTGGTTCGCAGCCCAGTCTTTCTGCGGTGCCAGGCGCAAGCGTGCGCCATTGGCTCCACCGCGCTTGTCGGACCCACGGAAGGTCGAGGCTGAGGCCCAAGCAGTCGATACCAACTCGCCCACGCTCAAGCCTGAAGCCAGAATCTTGGCCTTGAGCGCTGCGACATCCTGCTCGCCCAACGATACCGGGTCGGCTTTAGGCAGCGGGTCTTGCCACAGCAATTCCTCGTTGGGCATTTCTGGCCCGAGATAGCGCGCCAGCGGGCCCATATCGCGGTGGATCAGCTTGTACCAGGCACGTGCGAACGCGTCCTCTAATTGCTCGGGATTGTCCCTGAAGCGGCGGGCGATCGGCTCGTAGATCGGATCGAAGCGCAGCGCCAGGTCGGAGGTGAGCATGGACGGCGCATGGGTTTTGCTGGGGTCATGGGCATCCGGCACGGTGCCTGCGCCTTTGCCTTCCTTCGGCCGCCACTGGTGTGCACCGGCCGGGCTCTTGGTCAGCTCCCACTCGAAGTTGAACAGGTTTCTGAGGTAGTCGTGGCTCCAGCGCGTCGGCGTCGAGGTCCAGGTCACTTCCAAGCCGCTGGTGATGGTGTCGGGGCCTTTACCGGAGCCGAATTTGTTGGCCCAACCCAGGCCCTGCATCTCCAGGCCCGCAGCCTCGGGCTCGGCCCCCACATTGTCGGCGGGGCCTGCGCCATGGGTCTTGCCGAACGCATGGCCCCCGGCGATCAGCGCCACGGTCTCCTCATCGTTCATGGCCATGCGGCCGAAGGTTTCGCGGATGTCTTTGCCTGAAGCGACCGGGTCAGGGTTGCCTTCCGGGCCCTCCGGGTTGACGTAGATCAGGCCCATCTGCACGGCGGCCAGCGGGTTTTCCAGGTTGCGCTCGGCCTGCAGGTTGCGGCTCTGTTCTTCACCGTGCTTGGCGGGTTCGGCCACCAGGTCACCCTGGCCGGGTTCCTGTGCCTTGACCTGCTCCTTGCCGTAGCGGGTATCGCCGCCCAGCCAGACCTTTTCCGAGCCCCAGTACACGTCTTCATCCGGCTCCCACACATCGGCACGCCCGCCAGAGAAACCAAAGGTCTTGAAGCCCATGGACTCCAGCGCGACGTTGCCGGTGAGGACGATCAGGTCGGCCCAGGAAATCTTGTTGCCGTACTTCTGCTTGATCGGCCACAGCAGGCGCCGGGCCTTGTCCAGGCTGACGTTATCCGGCCAGCTGTTGAGCGGGGCGAACCGCTGCTGACCGGAACCGGCGCCACCGCGGCCATCGCCAATGCGGTAGGTCCCGGCGCTGTGCCAGGCCATACGGATGAACAGCGGGCCGTAGTGGCCGAAGTCGGCGGGCCACCAGTCCTGGGAGTCGGTCATCAGGGCCGTCAGGTCTTGCTTCAGGGCCTGGAAATCGAGGCTCTTGAAGGCGTTGGCGTAGTCGAAATCCGGGTCCATCGGATCGGATTTGGCGGTATGTTGGTGAAGGATTCTCAGGTTGAGCTGGTCAGGCCACCAATCACGGTTGGTGGTGCCGCCACCTGCGGTTTGATGGAACGGGCATTTCGATTCGTTCGACATCTGTGGGTACCTTTGGGTCGGTTATCCAGATTTCCGGTCTATGCCAGGTGTTCTATCAGCCGAGCGCTTGGGCTCGTGCCTACCCCTCATCAGGTCTGGTCGGTGTCTTGCCGACACGGGGCTTGCGAAGCTGTCACGGCGGGGCGCTACGGTCTTGAACACAGGTGCTCAGGCGCGCCCCGGCCGCGGAATTCACAGGGCCAGGGGAAAGACTAGCCGAGCTTGGGCAGACTTCTAATAGAGCGAGTATTACGGGGTAATAGGCTGGCTCTGTCAGCGTTTTGCCGTGCCGGCCTCTTTGCGGGGCAAGCCCGCTCCCACAGGAGATTCGAGCCCCGTACCAAACCTGTGGGAGCGGGCTTGCCCCGCGAAGAGGCCCGCACATCCATACAAGGCAATCGGGCCTGCGCCGTGCTTCAATACACCGCCAATCCCCTCAGACCCCGTGAGCCAACCCCCATGAACCGCAACGACCTGCGCCGCGTCGACATGAACCTGCTGGTGCTGTTCGAAGCCCTGATGATCGAACGCAACCTGACCCGCGTCGGCGAAAAACTGTTCATCACCCAGTCCACCGTCAGCGCCGCCCTCGCCCGCCTGCGCGAGCTGTTCGACGACCCGCTGCTGATCCGCAACGGTCGGGCCATGGAGCCCACGCCACGGGCGATGCAGATTTTCACCGAGCTGGGGCCGGCCATGGATGTGATTTCTTCCGCCATCAGCCGTGCGCGGGCGTTCGACCCCGCCAACAGCTGCAACGTATTCCGCCTTGGGCTTTCGGACGACGCCGAGTTCGGCCTGCTCCCTGCCCTGCTTCAAGCCTTGCGCGAAGAGGCACCCGAAATCAGCGTGGTGGTGCGGCGGGCCAACTTCCTGTTGATGCCAGGCCTGCTCTCCAGCGGCGAGATTTCGGTGGGCGTGAGCTACACCACCGACCTGCCGGCCAACGCCAAGCGCCGCAAGTTGCGCGACATTGGCGTGCGCGTGCTGCGCGCCGACGATCGACCGGGGCCACTGACCCTCGACGAGTACTGCGCCCGCCCGCATGTGATGGTGTCGTTTTCTGGCGACATGAGCGGCAACATCGACCTGGACCTGGCGCGTATCGGCCGTTGCCGCAAGGTGGTGCTGGCCGTGCCGCAGTTCGGCAGCCTGCGCGCACTGCTGCGCAACACCGAACTGATCGCCACAGTACCGGACTACGCCGCCTGCGCCCTGGCCGATGACGGCAGCTTGCGCGCCGACCCAGCGCCCTTCGAAATCACCGAGGCAGAATTGTCGATGGTCTGGAGTGGCGCCCAGGACAACGACCCGGCCGAGCGCTGGTTGCGTGAGCGGATCCTGCAGTTCATGGCATCGCCATGAACCCAGGCCGTGTCACTTGCTCCGCTGCATCCACGCCGCGCCCAGGCCACTGATGCAGATGATCGAGATCCCCACCAGGCCCAGGCTGTCTGGCACCTGGCTGTAGAACAGCAGCCCAAGCAGCCCGGCAAACACGATCTGGCAGTAGCTGAACGGCGCCAGCAGCGCCGGTGCGGCATGGCGAAACGCCTGGGTCAGCAGCAGGTGGGCCGTCATGCCGAAACCACCCAGCGCCAGCATCAACAGCGCGTGGTCCCAGCGCGGCACCTCCCAGAAAAACGGCACCAGCGCACTCATCGCCAGGGTGTTGCACAGCCCTGCATAGAAGTTGCTGGTGGTGGGGCTGTCATGGGCAGCCAAAATCCGCGTCAGCAACTGATAGAAGCAGAAGCCCAGCGCCGAGCCGAAGGGGTACAGGATCGCCGGCGTGAACATCGCACCACCGGGGTGCACCACCACCAGTACCCCGATAAAGCCCATCACCACCGCCACCCACTGCCCCACCGTCACCCGCTCCTTGAGCAGGGGTGCCGACAAGGCCGTGACCAGCACGGGCGCGAGGAAGTTGACCGCCGTGGCCTCCGCCAGCGGCAGGTATTGCAGGCCGGTGGTGAACAGCAGGCTGGTGCTGAGCAGGCTCAGGGCACGCAGGGTCTGCAACAGCGGGCGACGGGTGCGCAGTACATTGAGGCCAGACTTGGGCAGGAAGATCCCGGCCATCAGCAGGGTGTGCACCACATAACGCGCCCACACCACCATGATGATCGGGTACAGGCCGCCGAGGAACTTGGACAGGGCATCGTGGCTGGCGAACAGGAACGTCGCCACCACCACCAGGGCGATACCACGCAGCGGTTGGTTGACTCCGGACAGCGGTGTGCTGGAACTCATGGCGTTCTCGACGGCGGCGCGGCCGGATGCTGCGCCCAGGAAAAGCCGCACAGGGCTGGCCTGGCGGATGAAACAGCTCGAATTCTAGAAGAGATAGACGAGGATAAGGAAGTTCAATTGGCGCTTGTCCAGGCCAAACGCAATTTCCGTTCGCTGATCGACCACTTTCGCCCCGCCGCGCATGGTCCGCGCCGGGCTGATCGAAGACCATCCCCTACGGACTCTGTAACCACTACAAGGAACTGTCATGCGAAGGCTCACCACCCCTAACGGCCTGGACCTGCCCTGCATCGGCCTGGGCACCTGGCCGATGACCGGCAGCGAGTGCACCCAGGCTGTGCGCCAGGCTCTGGACCTGGGTTACCGACACATCGACACCGCCACCGCCTACAACAATGAAGCGGCCGTGGGCCAGGCCCTGCGCGAGAGCGACGTGCCACGCGAGCAGATCCACCTGACCACCAAGGTCTGGTGGGACCGCCTGGACCCCAAGGCCATGCGTCAGTCGCTGGAAGACAGCCTGCGCGTGCTGGGCACCGAGCAGGTCGACCTGTTCCACATCCACTGGCCGGGCAAGGACTGGGACTTGGCCCGCAGCATCGAGACCCTGGTAGCCCTGCGTGACGAAGGCAAGGCGCGCAGCATTGGTGTCGCCAACTTCCCGCTTGGCCTGCTGCGCCAAGTGGTCGAGACGCTGGGCGCGCCGTTGTCGGCCATTCAGGTGGAGTACCACGTGCTGCTCGACCAGCAGCCGTTGCTCGACTATGCGCGCCGCCACGACTTGCTGCTCACGGCCTACACCCCGCTGGCACGCGGGCAGGCGGCGCAACAAGAGGTGATCCAGGCGATTGCCCGTAAGCATGGCGTCCTGCCGAGCCAGGTGGCACTGAAGTGGTTGCTCGACCAGGACGGCGTCGCGGTGATCCCCAAGGCCAGCAGCCGCGAGAACCAGTTGGCGAATTTGGCGGCGCTGGACGTGCAGCTGGATGATGAAGACCGGGCATTGATTGCGGGTTTGCCGAAGGATCAGCGCGTGGTCAGCCCCGACTTTGCGCCTGACTGGAATACCCACCGTTGGCTCCAACTGCTTCGCCAAGGCCGTACCGACTACGGGCGAAGGTGGCCTGGCCTGGGGCAATACCCTGAGCATTGCCCGGCAGAAGTCGCTGAACAACTGTGTGCGCTATGCAGGCAG